>JAGWZT010000105.1 GCA_018971925.1 Lysobacteraceae bacterium
GTCGAACCGTTGCAACTGGTAATCGAGCCGCGCGCACGAGCGGTTGACTTCGTAGGATTCGGGGTCGAGCTTCAACGCAATGGCGGCTTCGGCGGCCGCGCCTGCAAGGTCATCATCTTGCTGCAGGAGTTGGGCCTTGACCGCATGGGCCTCGGCGAGATCCGGATCGAGGGCCAGCGCGCGTCCAATCGCCGCCAGACCCTCGCTCGACCCGCCACCCTGCGCCTCGCGCAGCTGTCGATATCCGATAGCCATCAGTGCCCACGCTTCGGCATAGTTGGGATCGATCTCGGTGGCCCGCTGGCAGATTTGTACGACGGCTTGTGCCGTGCGTGGATCCCCCTCGGGGCTGGTGGCGTAGACTTCGCGGGCCATCAGGTACAGGTCGTGGGCTTTGGCGTTGTCGGTGCCGCGCTTGCGGATCGCCTTCTTCTCCTCCGGCAGCAAGCGCAATTTCAGGGCGCCGGCGATGGCCTGGGAGATCTCGTCCTGGATCGCGAAGATGTCCGTGTCCTCGCGGTCGTAGCGCTCCGCCCACAAGTGATCGTCGGTCTCGCCCTCGATCAGCTGCGCGCTGACGCGCACGCGGCCGCCTGCCTTGCGCACGCTACCTTCGAGCACGTGCGTGACGTTGAGGTCACTTGCGAGTTTCGAAATGTCGACGTTCTCGCCCTTGTGGCGGAACGCGGTGTTGCGCGAAACGACCCTGAGCGCCGATACCTTGCTGAGGTCGGTGATGATGTCCTCGGTGATGCCGTCGCTGAAATACTCCTGGTCCGGGTCGCCGCTCATGTTCGCGAACGGCAGCACGCAGATGGAATATCGCGGTGCCGGCTTTGCCACCTCCGGCGCGGCCTTCGTCGCGCCCGCCTTGCCGGTGGCAGGCGACGCAGAACCCGCGGCATGCGCAATCATCGCGCCCAGTGCCTGCAGGCAGGCCTGCGCCGATGCGCTCGCGGGATTCTCGCCCCACTCGTCGAAGTCGGTGGTGTGCAGCGCACGTACGTCGATCGGCAGGCGTGCCTGGTCGAAGCGGACGGGTACAAGAATGCCGCGCTCGGCGGCATCGCGCGCTTCGCCGCGCACCCAGCGCGAGGTGACCGAAACCGGCGTCCACACCACCAGCACCGCCTTCGCGGCCTGCAACTCGGTGTCGATTTCGTCGTCGAATTCGCGGCCGGGGCTGATCTCGGGATCCCACCACACCGACCAGCCCTTGGCCTCGATCGCGGCCACCAGCGGCGCGACGCGCACCTTGTCGGCGCGGGCGTAGGAGATGAAGACGTCAGCCATCGCGACCGGCCTTGTCAACGATCACGCAGATCATGCGACCTCCGGTGCGGGCGGTGCTGCCACCTTGGCCGCCGCAAGCCGCGCTTCGGCGGCCGCGACCATGGCCTGCCAGCGCGGATCGTCGTGCAACGATTGGAAGTCCGGATCGGCCTTGGCATAGGTCAGGAACGAGTTCGAGATGGTTTTGAACAACGGTTCCAGCATTTCCAGCGCGGCATCCCGGTCATCCATCTGTGCATTCAGCAAGCATGCGAAGTTGTAGCGGGTATTGGGATCGTCGGGATCGAGCAACAGGGCCCGGTTCATGCGCGCCTTGGCACGGTCGAGCTCACCCAAGCTTGCGAGCGCGTAGACACTCTGCGCCATGACCTCCAGATTGTTCGGATCGCGTCCCAGCACCGCTTCGGCGCGCCGGTACACGACTTCGGCGGCACGGCGCATCCCGGCCGTGTCGCCCAACGCTCGGTAAGAGGAAGCCTGCATCATCGCCGAACTCACGTCCGCTTCCATCAAGCCGACGGCCTTCCCGTAGTATCGGATGGCATCCTCGAAGCGGTGCAGTTGGTAGCTCAGGCGCCCGCCAGCGCGATTGGCCTCGTAGGATTCCGGATCCAGCTTGAGTGCCACCTTGACTTCATCCACGGCTGCGCCCATGGAGCCTTTCGTCTGCAGGATGTAGGCCTTGGCGGCGTGCGCCTCGACCAGATCCGGATCCAGCGCCAGCGCCTTGTCGGCGGCCGCCATCCCGTTCTCCAGGTTCACGTCCGGGTCGTCACGGAGATAGACGTAGGCGGTCGCCATCAGCGCCCAGGCCTGCGCGTAATTCGGATCGATTTCGGTGGCACGTTCGCACGTGCGCACAATCGCCAGCGACTGGCGTAGGTTCAGAAAATTGGCCACGTAGAACTGTCGTGCCATCAGGTACAGATCATGGGCCTCAACGCTGTCGGTGCCGCGCCGCTCGATGGCTTTCTTTTCTTCGGGCAGCAGGCGCAATTTCAGTGCCTTGACGATGGCGTGCGAGATTTCGTCCTGGATCGCGAAGATGTCGCTAGCGTCGCGGTCGTAGCGCTCGGCCCAGACGTGCGTGCGGCTGCTGCCGTCGATCAACTGGGCGGTGATCCGTACCCGGCCGCCGGCCTTGCGCACGCTGCCCTCGAGCACATGGGTGACCTTCAGTGCCTGCGCGACCTTCGGCACTTCGACCTGCTTGCCCTTGTACAGGAACGAATCGTTGCGCGAGATCACGTCCAGCGCCGACACCTTGCTGAGGTCGGTGATGATGTCTTCGGTGATGCCATCACTGAAATATTCCTGTTCGGAATCGCCACTCATGTTGACGAACGGCAGCACGCAGATCGAGTAATGCGGGGTCTTCGGCACCTGCGGCTTCGCGGCAGCCGCCTCCTTTCCGGCTTGCGCCGCCTGCGAACGCGCGATCATCGCGGCCAGTGCATTCAGGCATTCCTGCACCGATTGACTGGATGCATCTTCACGCCAGTCGTCGAGGTCGGTGGTATGGATCGCGCGCACGTCGATCGGCAGGCGCGCCTGTTCGAACCTCACGGGGACGAGAAGCCCACGCTCGGCGGCATCGCGCGCCTCGCCGCGCACCCAGCGTGAGGCAACCGAGGTCGGCGTCCACACCACCAGCACGGCCCGCGCAGCCTGAAGCTCTTCGTCGATCTCGTCGTCGAACTCTTTCCCGGGGCTGATTTCGGGATCCCACCACACCGACCAACCCTTCGCCGCGATCGCGGCCACCAGCGGCGCGACGCGGGCCTTGTCGGCACGGGCGTAGGAAACGAAGACGTCAGCCATGGCCGTCAGGTCCCCGCAACCGTTGCCGGCACCGCGGCCTTCGCCGCCGCGAGGCGCGCCTCGGCCGCGGCGACCATGGCCTGGTAGCGCGGGTCGTCGTGCAACAACTCAAGATCCGGATCCGCCTTGGCAAAGGGCAGAAAAGCCTCCGTTATCGTTGCGAGCACCGGGCCAAGCATGTTCAACGCCGCGTCCTTGTCCTTGAGGTGCACGCTCAAGGCGCAGGCAAAGTTGTACCGCATATTGAAATTTTCGGGATCAATGAGCAATGCATGATCCATGCGCGACTTTGCGCGTTCGCTGTCGCCGAGCGCTGACAGCGCATACGCGCTGTACAACATTACCCCCGCGTTGTTCTGATCCCGCGCTAAAATCGCTTCGGCACGCTTGACCGCCATTTCCGCTGCGCGGCGTACTCCAGCCCTATTCCCGAGCGCGGTATAACAACTGATCAGCATGGAAACCGAGTTGATGTCGGTCTCCATCAGTTCGGCGGATCTTTCGTAGTACCGGACTGCATCTTCATATCGAAGGAACAGATAGTTGAGGCGACCAGCCGCTCGATTGACTTCGTAGGATTCCGGGTCCAGTTCGAGCGAGATGGCAACCTCCGCCGCCGCAGTGTCTGCGTCTCCGTCTGCCTGAAGAATCTGCGCCTTGATGGCGTGAGCCTCCGCCAACTTCGGGTTAAGCTCCAAGGCTTTGTTGGCAGCTGCCATCCCATCGGCGGAGTGCCCTCCTTCGGCTTCACGCAAGACCCTATAACCGATGGCCATCAGCGCCCAAGCCTGCGCGTATTTCGGGTCATTCTCGGTAACGCGGGTACACAGCCGGATGATTGTTTTTGCGTTGCGCGGATCGGATTCCTGACTTCCGACGTATGCCTGCCGCGCCATCAGGAACAGGTTGTAGGCCTCGACGTTCTCGGTGCCGCGTTGCTGGATGGCGCGCTTTTCCGCTGGCAGCAACTTCAACTTCAGAGCCTTGACGATAGCTTGCGATATCTCGTCCTGGATCGCGAATATGTCGCTGGCGTCGCGGTCGTAGCGCTCTGCCCAGACGTGGCCGTTTGTCGTCCCGTCGATCAACTGCGCGTTGATGCGGATGCGCCCGCCGGCCTTGCGTACGCTGCCTTCCAGCACGTGCGTCACCAGCAGGTCGCGTGCGACCTGCTGGATGTCGGGATGCGTGCCCTTGTACTTGAACGCGCTGTTGCTCGCCGTGACCTTCAAGGCCGACACCTTGCTCAAGTCGGTCGTCACATCCTCGGTGATGCCGTCACTGAAATACTCCTGCTCAGAATCGCCGCTCATGTTGGTGAACGGCAATACGCAGACCGAGAACCGCGGGATTTGTATTTGCGCATCTGACGTCAACGCTTTCTCACCGGCATCTTGGGCTTCCGCCGCCTGCTTGCGAGCGATCATCCCGCCGAGCGCGCGCAAGCATTCCTGCACTGCCGGACTCGTCGGGTCTTCGCGCCAGTCGTCGAGGTCGGTGGTGTGGATCGCGCGCACGTCCATCGGCAACTTGGCCTGCTCGAAGCGCACGGGAACGAGAATCCCGCGCTCGGCCGCCTCGCGCGCCTCGCCGCGCACCCAGCGCGAGGCCACGGAAGTTGGCGTCCATATCACCAACACGGCCTTGGCTGACTCGATCTCGGCTTCGATCTGGTCGTCGAATTCCTGGCCCGGCACGATTTCCGGATCCCACCACACCGACCAGCCCTTTGCCTCGATCGCGGCCACCAGCGGCGCGACGCGCGCCTTGTCGGCGCGTGCGTAGGAAACGAAAACGTCAGCCATGGCCGTCAGCCCCCCCGACCGTTGCGAGAATCGCGGTCTTCGCCGCTGCCAGCCGCGCTTCGGCGGCCGCGACCATGGCTTGGTAGCGCGGGTCGTCGTGCAACAGCGTCAAATCCGGGTCGGCTTTTGCGTAGGGCAGAAATGCATCCGTGATCCCCGCGAATACGGGCTCCAGCATCTTCAGCGCCGCATCCTTGTCGCGCAAATCCGTGCACAGCATGCACGCGAAGTTGTAGCGCATGTTGGTGTTGTCGGGGTCGATCATCATCGCCCGGCGCATCCGCGCCTTGGCGCGTTCGCCTTCGCCCAGCGCCCCCAACGCAGTGGTGCTGTACGCCATGATTCCGGCATTGCTGGAATCCTTGGCCAGTGCCGCGTCCGCGCGTTTGAGCAACGCCTCGGCGGCGCGACGCGTGCCGGGTTTGTCGTTCAAAGCCTTGTAGGAGCTCAGCGTGAGCAACGATGAATTCACATCGGCTTCCATCAGCGATGAAGCCTTCTCGTAAAACCGGATGGCATCGCGAAACCGGTGCAGGCGATAGCTGTGGCGGCCAGCCGCACGATTGGCCTCATAGGATTCCGGATCGAGCTTCAACGCAATGGCTACTTCCGCCGCCGCGCCGTCGGTATCCCCTGCGTTGGTCAGGATGTACGCCTTGACGGCATGCGCTTCGACGAGGTCAGGATCCAGCGCCAGCGCCTTTTCTGCCGCCGCCATGCCGTCCTCGATGTGCTTGCCGTATTCACGCAAGCTGCGGTACGCCATGGCCATCAACGCCCACGCCCGCGCGTAGGTCGGATCGATCTCCGTGGCGCTCGTACAGATGCGGATAATCGTGTGCGCGGAGCGTGTATCGCCTTCCGAGGTCGTCACATAGAGCTGCCGCGCCATCAAATACAGATCGTGGGCTTCGACACTATCCGTTCCGCGATGTTCGATGGCCTTCTTTTCCTCGGGCAGCAGACGCAGCCGCAGCGCCTTGACGATGGCCTGCGAGATTTCATCCTGGATCGCGAAGATGTCGCTGGCGTCGCGGTCGTAGCGCTCGGCCCAGATGTGCTTGCCGCCGGCGCCGTCGATCAACTGCGCCGTGATGCGCAAGCGGCCTCCGGCCCGACGCACGCTGCCTTCCAGCACGTGCGTGACCTTGGCCTCGCGCGCGACCTTCAGCACCTCGATCTGCTTGCCCTTGTAAAGAAAGGAGTCGTTGCGCGAAACGACTTCCAGTGCCGACAGCTTGCTGAGGTCAGTGATGATGTCCTCGGTGATGCCGTCGCTGAAGTACTCCTGCTCGGCGTCGCCGCTCATGTTGACGAACGGCAGCACGCAGATCGAATAGTGGGGCGTCTTTTCGACCTGCGGCTTTACGGCCCCGGCTGAATCCGCGTTCTGTGCAGCCGCCTGCGCGCGCGCGATCATCCCGCCGAGCGCGTGCAGGCAATCCTGCAAAGCAGGATGTGCCGGATCTTCGCGCCAGTCGTCGAGGTCGGTGGTATGAATGGCGCGCACGTCCATCGGCAGGCGCGCCTGCTCGAACCGCACCGGAACCAGGATCCCGCGCTCGGCGGCTTCGCGCGCCTCACCGCGCACCCAGCGCGACGCCACCGAAGTCGGCGTCCAGACCACCAGCACGGCTTTGGCGGCGTCGATCTCGGCGTCGATCTGGTCGTCGAATTCCTGACCGGGCGTGATCTCGGGGTCCCACCACACCGACCAGCCCTTGGCCTCGATCGCAGCGACCAAGGGCGCGACGCGTGCCTTGTCGGCGCGGGCATAGGAAACGAAAACGTCAGCCATTCCGATCAACCCCCCAAAATCAGGCCGGGTGCCGCGGACCTTCCGACTTCCAAGCATAACGTGATAAAGGTCACGCAGTAACCGACAGTCGGGGCGACGGAGCCCTCGCTAACGCCCTTTTGGC
>JAGWZT010000106.1 GCA_018971925.1 Lysobacteraceae bacterium
TGATCCGCCGCGAAGGCACCGAATACCGGATGCGATTCAAGGACGGCGAAGCGGTCGGCAAGCTGGAGACGCTGGGCGACGTGCCCAAACGCCGCACGGGCACCACGCTGCGATTCCTTCCCGATCCCAAATATTTCGATTCGCCGAAAGTTTCGCTGCCGAAATTGAAGCACCTGCTGCGCGCCAAGGCCGTACTGTGCGCGGGATTGACGGTGACGTTGCTCGACGAAGCCAGCGGCGAGAAGGACGAATGGCGTTACGAGGATGGACTCGCCGAATACCTCAAATCCGAACTGGGCGGCGCGGCCTGCCTGCCACCCGAACTGTTCGTGCACCACGTGCAGCGCGAGGATGGCGGGATCGATATCGCCCTCTCCTGGGTGCCGGACGGCGAACTGGTGCAGGAGAGTTACGTCAACCTGATCCCCACCATCCAGGGCGGCACGCACGTCAACGGCCTGCGCTCGGGCCTGACCAACGCGGTGCGTGAATTCTGCGACCTGAGAAATCTCCTTCCGCGTGGCGTGAAACTGGCGCCGGAAGACGTATGGGAACGCGTGGCATTCGTGCTGTCGGTGAAGATGCGCGATCCGCAATTCGCGGGACAAACCAAGGAACGCCTGTCCTCGCGCGACGCGGCAAGCGCCACCGAGGGCGCGATCCACGACGCGTTCTCGCTGTGGCTGAACCAGAACGTCACCGCGGGCGAAGCGATCGCGCAGCTCGCGATCGAGCACGCCGCGGCACGCATGAAGGCGGCGAAACAAGTCGTCCGCAAGAAGATCACGCAAGGCCCCGCCCTGCCCGGCAAGCTGGCGGACTGCGCGTCCACCGACCCCGACCGCACCGAATTGTTCCTGGTCGAAGGCGATTCGGCGGGCGGCTCGGCCAAGCAGGCGCGCGACAAGGATTACCAGGCGATCCTGCCCCTGCGCGGCAAGATCCTCAATACATGGGAAGTCGAATCAGGCGCGGTATTGGCGTCGGAAGAAGTACACAACCTCGCGATCGCGATCGGTTGCGACCCCGGCAAGGACGACATCTCCGGCCTGCGTTACGGCAAGATCATCATCCTCGCAGATGCCGATTCCGACGGCCTGCACATCGCGACGTTGTTGTCCGCCTTGTTCCTGCGCCACTTTCCAGCGCTGGTGCGCGAAGGACACGTGTGCGTCGCGATGCCGCCGCTGTTTCGCGTGGACGTGGGCAAGCAGGTGTTCTATTGCCTCGATGAATCCGAACGCGACGCGCTGTTGAAACGCGTCGAGCGCGAGAAGATCAAGGGTGCCGTCAGCGTCACGCGCTTCAAGGGCCTCGGCGAAATGAACCCTTCGCAATTGCGCGAATCGACCATCCACCCGGATACGCGGCGACTGGTGCAACTGACGGTGGACGACGGCGATGCGACATCCAGACTGATGGACATGCTGTTGGCCAAGAAACGCGCGTCCGACCGCCGCAACTGGCTGGAGGAAAAGGGCGACCTCGCGTCGCTGGAGGCATGACGGCCGCCTTGCCACGGATCATTCCGTCCTCGCCACGGGACCGCTAAGGTAGGCACAGCACCCGACCGGAGCCACCATGTCGCTTACGCCGCCGTTCAACCTGCAACGCTGGATCGACGAACACCGCCACCTGCTGAAGCCGCCGGTCGGCAACAAGTGCATCGTCGACGGCGACTTCATCATCATGATCGTGGGCGGCCCCAATGCACGCACCGACTACCACTGGGACGAAGGCCCCGAGTTCTTCTACCAGCTCGAAGGCGAGATGGTGTTGCGCGTGCAGGACGAAGGCCAACGCCGTGACCTGCCGATCCGCGCCGGGGAGGTCCTCTACCTGCCCCCGCGCACGCCGCATTCGCCGCAGCGGATGAAGGATTCGATCGGCCTGGTGATCGAGCGCCGCCGCCTGCCGCACGAAAAGGACGGCCTGCTGTGGTTCTGCGGGAAGTGCAACCACAAGCTCTACGAGGAATACTTCATCCTCGACAGCATCGAAAAGGATTTTCCGCCGGTGTTCGAGCGCTATTACGGTTCGGTGGAAGCGCGCACCTGCAAGGCCTGCGGGCACGTCGACCAACCGCCTGCGAAGTAACTGGTGCGCGGGGCGGGAATCGAACCCGCACGGATTGAATCCGGGGGATTTTAAGTCCCCTGCGTCTACCGGTTCCGCCACCCGCGCTCGGGAGCGTGGACGGCAGGAGCCGTCCGGGCTGCAAAAGGATCAGGCGGCGTCGCCCTCGCCCGCCGCGCGTTGCTGTTGCAGGTTGCCGCGGTAGATCAGGTACGGCTCGGCCTGGCCGTTGATGACGGCTTCGTCCACCACGACCTTGCTGACGTGCTCCAGCGAGGGCAGCTCGTACATGGTGTCGAGCAGCACGCTTTCGAGGATGGTGCGCAGGCCACGCGCGCCGGTCTTGCGCTTGATCGCGCGCTTGGCGATGGCGTTGAGCGCATCGGGCCGGAATTCGATCTCGACGTTCTCCATGTCGAACAGTTTCTTGAACTGCTTGGTGATCGCGTTCCTGGGCTCGGTGAGGATTTTCACCAGCGCATCTTCGTCCAGCTCGTCCAGCGTGGCGACCACCGGCAGGCGGCCGACGAATTCCGGGATCAGGCCGTACTTCACCAGATCTTCCGGTTCGACGTTGGCCAGCAAGGTGCCGACGTTCTGCCTGCGCTGCTTGCTGCGGATCTCCGCGCCGAAACCGATGCCGGTGGTTTCCGAACGTTGCTGGATCACCTTGTCGAGACCCGAGAACGCGCCCCCGCACATGAACAGGATGTTCTTGGTATCGACCTGCAGGAACTCCTGCTGCGGATGCTTGCGGCCGCCCTGCGGAGGCACCGACGCCACGGTGCCCTCGATGAGTTTCAGCAGCGCCTGCTGCACGCCTTCGCCGGAAACGTCGCGCGTGATCGAGGGGTTTTCGCTCTTGCGCGAAATCTTGTCGATCTCGTCGATGTAGACGATGCCGGTCTGCGCCTTCTCGACGTCGTAGTCACACTTCTGCAACAACTTCTGGATAATGTTCTCGACGTCCTCGCCGACGTAGCCCGCTTCGGTCAACGTGGTGGCGTCTGCGATGGTGAACGGCACATTCAAGAGGCGCGCCAGCGTTTCGGCCAGCAGCGTCTTGCCGCAGCCGGTCGGGCCGATCAGGAGGATGTTGGATTTTGCGAGCTCGATGTCGTCCTTTTTGGCGCGCGACTCCATCCGCTTGTAGTGGTTGTACACCGCCACCGCGAGCGCCTTCTTGGCGCGCGACTGTCCGATCACGTACTGGTCGAGCGTCTCCAGGATTTCGCGCGGCTTGGGCAACTGGGTGCGGCCGGACGCGGCCTTTTCTTCCAGTTCCTCGCGAATGATGTCGTTGCACAACTCCACGCATTCATCGCAGATGAACACGCTGGGGCCCGCGATCAGCTTGCGGACTTCGTGCTGGCTCTTGCCGCAGAACGAGCAGTAAAGGATCTTGCCGCCTTCGTTGCCGCGGCCCGGCCGGTCCTCGCTCATCTCGTGCTCCGTCGATCAGTCGTGCAGTAAATCATCCGGGACGCCCCGATTTGGCCGCAGCATAACACAGCCGAACCAGCCGGCTGGCCCGCCGCGGCGGGGAATTGTCCTGAAAAAGGGTTGAAAAATCGCGTACTTGCGACCAATGCCTCAAGCCGACTTTACCGAGTCGTCGGCGCGCCGATCGTAGACCGTGTCGATCAGGCCATAGTCCCTGGCTTCGTCCCCGCTCATGAAGCGGTCGCGTTCCATGTCGCGCGCAATCTGTTCGACGGTCTTGCCCGTGTGCCTGGCATAGATTTCGTTGAGACGTTCGCGCAGGTACAGGATTTCCTTCGCGTGGATCTCGATGTCGGTGGCCTGACCCTGGGCGCCGCCCGAGGGCTGGTGGATCATGATGCGCGAGTTCGGCAAGGCAAAGCGCTTGCCCTTGGTGCCCGCCATCAGCAGCAGCGAGGCCGCGCTGCAGGCCTGCCCGATGCACATGGTGCTGACGTCGGGCTTGATGAACTGCATGGTGTCGTAGATGGCCAAACCGGAAGACACCACGCCGCCCGGGCTGTTGATGTAGAACTGGATGTCCTTGTCCGGGTTCTCCGATTCCAGGAACAGCATCTGCGCCACGACCAGGTTGGCAACATTGTCGTCGATCGGGCCGACCAGGAAGATGATGCGTTCCTTCAGCAGGCGCGAGTAGATGTCGAACGAACGCTCGCCGCGCGAGGTCTGCTCGACGACGATCGGAACCAGGCCGAGGTTGCGGACTTCCTGCGTTTCAGAGCGCTGCATGATGTTCTCCAGATGACGGGCGGCTCAGGCCGCCCTGCTTCAAGTCGCGGTGTTCTGCGGATGCATCACTTCGTCGAAGCTCAGGGCGACTTCCGTGGTGTCGGCATGATCCGCCACCCATTCGGAAACCTGGTCTTCGAGCACCGCAGTCCGCACGTTGTCCATCATCTGGGGATTGTTGCGATAGAGTTCAACGACCTGCTCGGGTTCCTCGTAGGTCGAGGCGATCTTGGCGATCCGCTCGGTCACCTTGCGGTTGTCGACGCGCAGGTTGTTGCTCTGCGCGATCTGGCGCAGCAGCAGCCCGGCGATCACGCGCTGATGTGCGATCGGCAGGGCCGCTTCGATCGCCGCAGCCGGAATCGACTGCTCGCCGGACAGGCCCGGCATCGCCGCACGCACCAGCGATTCGGCTTCCGCGTGTTCCAGAACCCTGGGCACATCCAAATCGGCATACGTGGCAGCCAACTTGCTGCCGACCTCGTTGCGCAGGCGCGCGCGCAAGGCGTTCTCCAGCTCGCGCTCGAGGTTGGCGCGGACTTCCTTGCGGAAGGTCCCGGCCAAGCCGTCGGCGATGCCGAAGTTGCGGATGAAGGCCGCGTCGACTTCCGGCATATGCGAAGCCTGCACCTCGCCGATGCGCAGTTCCACCCTGGCCTGCCGCGTGGCGAGTTGCGGAATCGGGAACGTCGGCGGGAATTCCACGTCGAACGACAGTTCCTCGCCAGCCTTGTGGCCCTTCAGGGCGCCGTCGAAAGCGGCCAGCGCGGTATTGCCGCCGATCACGGTGGCGGCGCGCTCGCGGCCTTCCGCCGGGTGCCTGAAATCGTCGGACTGCGCGACGTAATCGACGATCACCATGTCGCCATCCGCCGCCGTGCGCTCGACCTTCTGGAAGGCGCGGCGCTGCACGCGCAAGGTCTCGATCATCCTGTCGACATCGGGCTCGCCCACCTCGGCTTTCGGACGGTCGATCTTCAGGATGCCGACGTCGACGGTCGGCAATTCCGGCATCACCTCGAAGGTGGCCGTATAGGCGATTTCGCCATCCTGCGGCTTGCCATCTGTATCGATGTTGGGGTTTGCAACCGGCTGCAGGTTCTGCTGCTGCACGGCCTCGCGGAAGGTGCTGCCGATCAGGTCGGAAAGCGCTTCGCCGCGCACCTGGTCGCCATAGCGCTGCTCGATGACCTTGACCGGCACCTTGCCCGGGCGGAAGCCCTTCAGGCGCACGTTGCGGCCGAGTTCCGAGATGCGCTGGCGCACCCTGGACTCGAACTGTTCGGCGGGAAACCTGACGGTCAGCTTGCGCTCGAGCTTGCCGACATTTTCCAGGGAAACTTGCATGGTTGCTCCTGACGGTCGATGCGCGCCCGGCGCATCCACAGGGTTGTTACGAAGCGGCTGCCGCCTCGGCGGCCAGCCGGTGGAATCCATGGACCGGCCGCGGGAGCTCCGTGGTGCGAAAGGCGGGACTCGAACCCGCACGGGTGCTATCCCACTGGAACCTAAATCCAGCGCGTCTACCAGTTCCGCCACTTTCGCGATGCCGCCGGTCCGGAGTAAGCGCAGCATGAAATGGTGGGCCGTGTAGGACTCGAACCTACGACCAAGAGATTAAGAGTCTCCTGCTCTACCAACTGAGCTAACGGCCCGCAAACCCTGCATTGTACAAAATTGGGGTGGATGATGGGACTCGAACCCACGACAACCGGAATCACAATCCGGGACTCTAACCAGCTGAGCTACATCCACCACTGATACATTTTCAGCGAACCATCCATGGTGCGCTCTCCAGTCGGCATCCATGCCTCCTCCTCATGCCTCGCGCGACAGTCCACCGGACTGTCGCAAGCGCTCGGCATTCGACCAGCTGAGCTACATCCACCACTGAAAACTCAAGCAACCATCCTTAGTTCCGCTTCCGTTCGCGATTCATGGCCCACCGGTTCGGCTCGCGCGCGATGCCACTGGCATTCCGCAAGCACTTGTCGAACCATCACCACTGAAATATTCAGCGAGCCGGCAATTTTCATCGACCCGCCCGAAACTTGCAAGCGCGGCACGCAATCTGCCGATTGATTCAGCCCGGCGCCTGCGCTAGTTTGCGCGGATGCCCAAGTCGTCCCCCAAAACCGCCGGTAACGCACCAGCGCCTTCGCCGGTCGCGGAGTTCGAACAATCCCTGGCCGAACTCGAGGCGCTGGTCACGAAGATGGAGGGCGGGGAACAAAACCTGGACGAATCGTTGCGCGCGTTCGAGCGCGGCATCGCGCTTTATCGCCGGTGCCAGTCGGCGCTGGAGCAAGCGGACGCGCGGGTCAAGCTGCTGCTCGACCCCGATCATCCCGAGACGGCGCAACCCTTTGCGCCGGACGAAGAGTCCTGACGCAACTAGAATCGGGCGCACCCGGCGAAAGGCGCCCCCGAAGCCGATTATTTGATCAAGCGCAGCGCGAAGGGATAGCGATAGCTACCTTTGCTGCTGACGGCCACGGCCGCCATGATGCA
>JAGWZT010000107.1 GCA_018971925.1 Lysobacteraceae bacterium
GTACTGCGAGCCGAAGTCGAGGATCAGGATCTTGTCGCTGTGGATGTTCTGAGGCATCGGATTCGGGACTCGGGACTCGGGACTCGGGACTCGGGATCCCTGCCCTGCTGCGTGTGTACCGCCGTCGGTCTGCCGTGCCCCGGTCCGGCGTCGCCGCGGCAGACTTTGAGCCGTTGCATTTCCTGCCGAGCCCCGAGCTCCGAGCCCCGAGTCCCGGCCATCCCTCAATCCAGCCGGTAGTTCGGCGCTTCCTTGGTGATCTGCACGTCGTGCACGTGCGCCTCGCGTACGCCGGCGCCTGTCACCCGCACGAATCGCGGCTTGGTGCGCATCTCCTCGATGCTCGCGCAGCCGCAGTAACCCATCGAGGCACGCAAGCCGCCGATCAACTGGTGCACGATCGCGCGCAGCGGCCCGCGATAAGGCACCCTGCCCTCGATACCTTCCGGAACCAGCTTGTCGGCAGCAGCCTCTTCCTGGAAATAGCGATCGGACGAACCGCTCTGCATCGCGCCCAGCGAACCCATGCCGCGATAGCTCTTGTACGAACGGCCCTGGTACAACTCGATTTCGCCCGGCGCTTCTTCGGTGCCGGCGAACATCGAGCCCAGCATCACGGTGGATGCACCCGCAGCGATGGCTTTCGCAACGTCACCCGAATAACGCACGCCACCGTCGGCAATCAACGGGATCGAATCCTTGAGCGCGTCGGCCACCATCGAGATGGCGGTGATCTGCGGCACGCCGACGCCCGCGACGATGCGCGTCGTGCAGATCGACCCGGGACCTACGCCGACCTTCACCGCGTCCACGCCCGTGTCGCGCAATGCGAGCGCGGCATCGGCGGTTACGATGTTGCCGGCGATCATTTGCAGGCCGGGATAATTCTTGCGGATCCACTCGACGCGGTCGATCACGCCCTGCGAATGCCCATGCGCGGTATCGACCACGATCACGTCCACGCCGGCCTCGGCCAACGCGGCAACGCGCTTTTCGGTATCACCGCCGACGCCCACCGCAGCACCGACGCGCAGGCGTTCGTGCGAATCCTTGGCAGAGTGCGGATTGTCGTGCGCCTTCTGGATGTCCTTGACGGTGATCAGCCCGCGCAGTTCGAACGCGTCGTTGACCACCAGCACCTTCTCGATGCGATGCTTGTGCAGCAGGCCGATGATTTCATCTTCGTCCGCGCCCTCCTTCACCGTGACCAGCTTGTCCTTGCGGGTCATGATGTTCTTGACCGGATCATCCGGCTTCTTCTCGAAGCGCAGGTCGCGGCTGGTGACAATGCCGACCAGCTTGTTGCCCTCTTCCACCACCGGTACGCCAGAGATGTTGTGCGAGCGCGTGATGTGCATGACCTCGCCGATCGAAGTGTGCGGGCCGACCGTGAGCGGATCGCGGATCACGCCAGCCTCGAACTTCTTCACCAGCCGCACTTCCGCGGCCTGGCGTTCGACGGTCATGTTCTTGTGGATGATGCCGATGCCGCCGCACTGCGCCATGGTGATCGCAAGGCGCGCCTCGGTCACGGTATCCATGGCCGAAGACATCAAGGGAATGTTGAGGCGGATCGCGCGGGTCAGGCGGGTCGAGGTATCGACATCGCGCGGCAAAACGGAAGAATGGGCGGGGACGAGGTAAACGTCGTCGTAGGTCAGGGCCTCGGCGAGGATGCGCATTGATTGGAGTCCGGCAATGCAATGCGCGATTATACGCCAAGCCCGCCCGTTCGCCTATCGCCCATGCCCGTGCTGCTCACTGTCAAGGTCAAACCCGGCGGCCATGCGTCCATGCTGGAACAGCAGTCCGATGGAAGCTGGCGCGCCGCGCTGAAATCTCCTCCGGTGGATGGCAAGGCCAATGCGGAACTGGTGGCACTGGTGGCGCGCCACTTCGGCTGCCCGCGTTCGGCAGTGACGATCAAGGCGGGCGCCGGGTCGCGCAGCAAGCGCGTTCGCGTCGAAGTCTGAGTTTCAACTCGCGTCGATGGCCTGGGCGGCTTCCAGCGTGTTTTCCATCAGTGTCGCCACGGTCATCGGCCCCACGCCACCCGGCACCGGCGTGATCCACGACGCGCGTTCGGCGGCGGGCGCGAACTCGACGTCGCCGACCAGATGCCCGTCCTGCATGCGATTGATGCCGACGTCGATCACCACCGCGCCGGGTTTGATCCATTCGCCCTTGACGATGCCGGGCCTGCCGACCGCGGCGACCACGATGTCACCCTCGCGCACGTAGTGATCCAACCCTTGCGTGAACTTGTGGCAGCAGGTCGTGGTGCACCCGGCGATCAGTAGTTCCAGCACCAGCGGACGCCCGACATGGTTGGACACGCCCACCACCACCGCGTGCTGGCCGCGCACCGGGTGGTCGGTATGCCCCAGCAGCGTCATCACGCCCTTGGGTGTGCACGGCCGCAGGCCGAAACGGCGCAGCGCAAGATGCCCGAGATTGATCGCGCTGAAGCCGTCCACGTCCTTGCACGGATCGATGCGGTCGATCAGTGCGGCGGCATTGACATGCGGCGGCAGCGGCAACTGCACCAGGATCCCGTGCACCGCCGGATCGGCATTCAGGCGATCGACCAGCGCGAACAGTTCGGCTTCGCTGGTCTGCGCCGGCAGGTCGAAGTCGAACGATTTGAAGCCGACCTGCTGGCAGGCCTTGCGCTTGTTGCGCACGTAAACGGCCGAAGCCGGATCGGCGCCGACCAGCACCACGGCAAGGCCTGGTGCCGCGCGGCCCGCATCCATCCTGGCCCTGACCCCGGCCGCGACCCGGTCCAGCACTTCACCCGCGATCTTGCGTCCGTCGAGAATGCGCGCAGCCATGGTGTCGGGGTCGCCCAAAAACCCATTATCAGGGCGTGGCGCAGGCCACACAATGGCACATCGCGCGCAGCATTCATTCGCATTCGTTACGCAGATCACGGCAAGATCGTCGCCCGTCCGGCTAGCGTATGGCATCAGGAACAGGACTGAGTACATTGCCCTGAGAGCCAAGCGATGATCGAAGCTACCGAATTGCAGGCCGCGGTCCTGCGCCGCCTGCTGAAACACCTGAATGAAGAACGTCCGGACGTCCAGAACATCGATTTGATGAATCTCGCCGGATTCTGCCGCAACTGCCTCGCGGACTGGTATCGCGAAGCCGCCGCCGAGCGTGGCCTCGACCTGACCAAAGAAGAGTCGCGCCAGGCGATCTACGGCGTGCCTTTCGAGGAATGGAAGGCGCAACACCAGAAAGAGGCAACGCCGGAACAACTGGCCGCGTTCCATGCCGCGCGGCAGCACGACGGGCATGCGGCGTAGCGAACCGGCCCGTCAACCGCCCGAGCAGAACGCGGCGTAATCGATGTAGCCGGGAAACGCCCTGCCCGGCGCGCAAACCGGGCATTCCGGGTCGGGCGCGAGCCGCGTTTCGTGGAAGCGCATCGCAAGTGCGTCGAACATCAGCACGCGGCCGACGAGCGGTTCGCCGATGCCGAGGATCAGTTTGATCACCTCGGTGGCCTGCAGCATGCCGACTACGCCCGGCAATACGCCCAGCACACCGGCTTCAGAACAGTTCGGCGCGTCTTCCGGCGCGGGGGGCTGCGGGAACAGGCAGCGATAGCACGGCGCCCTGCCCCGCTGATGGCCGGCGTCGAACACGCTCACCTGACCCTGGAAGCGCTGCACCGCGCCGTACACCAGCGGGATGCCGAGTTTCACGCAGGCATCGTTGAGCAGGTAACGCACCGGGAAATTGTCCGCACCATCCAGCACCACGTCGGCGCCGTCGAGCAATGCATCGACGTTCGAGGAAGTGACGCGTTCCCGCAGACCTTCCAGGTTCACGCGCGGGTTCAATCCGTGCAGCGCCTGCGCGGCCGAATCGAGCTTCGGCATCCCGATGCGATCGTCCGCGTGCAGGATCTGGCGTTGCAGGTTGCTGCGTTCGACCACATCATCGTCGGCGATCACCAATGTGCCGACGCCCGCTGCGGCGAGGTAGAAAGCCGCGGGCGAACCCAGGCCACCCGCGCCCAGCACGACGACGCGCGCCGATTCCAGTTTGCGCTGGCCGGCCTCGCCGACTTCGGGCAGGCGCAGGTGCCGCGAGTAGCGGTCGTAGAAATCCTCGTCACCCCCGGGTTTGACGACCGGCAAGCCTTCTTCGATCCAGCGCGCGGTGCCGCCCGCGACGGAGACGACACTCGAATACCCGAGTTGCTGCAAGGCTTGCGCCGCACGCAGCGAACGCGGGCCGTGTGCACAAATGGCGAGTATCTCGCGTGAGCGGTCAGGAGCGATTTCGGCGATACGTTGCAGGACCTCGCCAAGCGGCAACGCGACTGCGCCTTCGGCCATGCCGGTGGCGTGCTCATACGGTTCTCGCACATCCAGCAGCAGCGCTCCTGCTTGCTGGCGTTGCGGTACTTCCTGCGGCGTGATTTCGCGAATGGTCATTTGCACATTATCCCGCAAACGCCATTCGACGCGGATAAGAGCGGATACCTTCGGATGGAGATGGAGCAGGAGAGAAAATTCGTGTCCATCAGATTTGATCCGTGTCGAGATGCTTCATGGCCATAACATGACCACATCGCCTTCGGCATATTCACGCGCGTCTTCTGGCAACAACGCGAGCGCATCGGTTTCAGCGAGCCCGCGCAGCATGCCGGAGCCCTGCTTCGCGTGCGGCCTTGCCCATTGCACGCCTTCGTCATCGACGCGCAACGAACATCGCGCGAACTCCGCGCGCGCGTGGCGCTTGTGCAGCGGCGCATCGAGGCGCGCGCGGCGCGGTTTCGACACGGTGGTGATTCCCGATATCGCCCGCAGGGCGAAAGTGACAAAAACGCGGTACGTGACCGCTGACGCGACCGGATTGCCCGGCAAGCCAAAATACAGACAGGCGCCGACCTCGCCGAACAGCGTCGGCATGCCGGGCTTTACCCGCACCTTGTGGAAATGGATTTCCCCGATGTCGCGCAAGACGCCTGGCAAGTGGTCAGCCTCGCCCGCCGACACACCACCGCTGGTGACGATGACATCGGCGTCCGCCGCCGCATCCAGCAGTGCGATCCGCAATGCTTCCGGGTCATCGCGCACGCAGCGTTGCACGACGACTTGCGCGCCCGATTCGCGCGCCTGCGCTGCCAGCATCAGCGCATTGGATTCATGGATCTGCCCGAATCCGAGCGGCTGCCCGGCTGCAACCAGCTCATTGCCGGTGGCGATGACCGCGACGCGCGGTTGGCGCCGCACGGGTACGCGATCGACGCCGAGTGCGGCAAGTACCGCCAGCTGCGCGGCACCCAGCGCCGTTCCCGAAGCGAACGCGAGATCGCCTTCGGCATAATCCTCGCCCGCGGCACGCACATTGGCGCCGGCTTTCTCGCCGGCTTTCACCATCACGTGTTCGCCCTCAACCGACACGTTTTCCCGGATGACGACGGTGTCCGCGCCGGGCGGAATCGGTGCGCCGGTCGTGATTCGCGCGCACTGCCCTTCCCCGACTTCCGGCGCCGCCGTTGCGCCCGCGAACACGTCGCCGATCAGCATGAACCGGCGTTCACCTCGCGCAGGCAGGTCGGCGGCGCGCAATGCGAAACCGTCCATCGCGGAATTCGCGAAAGGCGGCAATGGATGCGGCGCCCGAATGTCCTCGGCCATGACGCGGTCCTGCGCACCGGCAAGCGGCACCGTTTCGACCGGCAGGCGATGCTGCGCCGCGCGTCCCGCGACGATCTGCAGCGCTTGCTCAAGGCCGATGCGGGTCGGGTACGAAAGGTCAACCATGCGTGCGCTCGTAATCGCAAAAATCTGCGGGCGTGTTGAGATTATGAAACGCATCGCCGGCACCGTCGAAATCGACAGGAAGGGCGTCGCATGCGGCGAGCCAGCGCATGGGCGAGCCGTGTTCGCGCAGGGCGGTTTGCGCGGAGGCGTGCCATGTTTCCGGCGCCGAGCCGACGCGATACATCGCGAACAACGGCTCCTGCTTGCCGGCGACATTGGCGAGCGCGCACACCGCATTGCCGTTCTCCGTCAGTCTTGCGCGCAGCCGCGTTGCCAGATCGCGCGGCGGATCGGGACAATCGACCGGCGCGGTCAAAATCCACTGCGGCAAGGCCTGCAGGTTGGCCTGCAGGAAACCGAATGCCGCAGCCAACCCGGCAAGCGGGCCGGCGTGGCCGGAAATCTCGTCGCGGATCACCGGCGCGAGGCACG
Source organism: Lysobacteraceae bacterium (assembly GCA_018971925.1). Taxonomy (GTDB): domain Bacteria; phylum Pseudomonadota; class Gammaproteobacteria; order Xanthomonadales; family Rhodanobacteraceae; genus 66-474. Next base: position 6,222 of record JAGWZT010000107.1, read on the forward strand.
CATAGTCATCGATGTTGCGGTTGGCGACGATCAGTATCCGCGCACACTGAGGGCGCAACCGTTCCAGCACGTGGTCGACCAGCGGGCGGCCACGCAACGGCAGCAGCCCCTTGTCTGCATTGCCGATGCGGCTGCCGGCGCCACCGGCGAGTACCACTCCCAAAATGTCATCCCGGCCACGGAGCTCCTGGCCATGGACGGCCGCTCCTGGGCGGGACCCCGTGCCAGGGATGGCGAAAACCATCGTCAGTGTCCGCGCACGTGGCGGATCATCCGCCTGCGCTTGCGCTGCTGGCTTTCCGTGAGCACATTGCGCTTGCCGGCGTACGGGTTTTCGCCCTCGCGGAACTCGATGCGGACCGGCGTGCCTTCGAGTTTGTAGCGTTTGCGGAAGAAATTTTCGAGATAGCGCCGGTAGCTGTCCGCGATGTGTTTGGTGCGGCTGCCGTGGATCACGATGGTGGGGGGGTGGTCGCCGCCCGGGTGCGCAAAGCGCAGCTTGGGCGAATGCCCACGCACCAGCGGTGGCTGGTGGGCCGCGACGGCTTTCTCCAACGAACGCGTGAGGTCGGACGTGCC
>JAGWZT010000108.1 GCA_018971925.1 Lysobacteraceae bacterium
GACCGGCTGCTGCAGCGGGGCATGGTTCGACTCGGGAGCCGTCTCGCGGATCTCCGCACGCATTTCCAGCTCGGCCATGCGAATCAGCGCGTCATGCTGCTTGTACACCGCTTCCCACTCTTCATTGGTCATTTCGACGAAGCTCATCTCTCAAGTCCTCTGGTTACTGAAACCGCACGCTGAACGCTTCAAGTGGCGTTCACATACCGCCGCTGATACTCTTTGCCGAAAGGGGCTGTTGCGATGTGATTCGCCACTTCGGCACCCGATGTTTTTTCCAAATCTGGCGCCCGGAACTCGGTTACTCTGGATTCCCCCTGTTCCTGATGACCGCCGGGCGCCAGTTCCTTTTCGCGCGACTTCCCTGTCGCTTCCCGACGATGCGAGACCGGCCCTTTCCGGCCCCCTGCCATTGCGATGGCTGCATCGGCGGAGCGCATGAGTGTCGGTGCACGGCACGTGCCAAACCATCGGAATCCGCACCCGAAATTTGCAAGAGATTGTGACGTTGGCGGGTAGGCGCTGGATTACGTGCCCCGTGCACGGCACCGGTAACAATTCGCGACAATCAGCGAAGGGATTGCAAACGAAAATTCACAATCGCGTCGCCAGGGGCGGTGGTTTGCGGTTGCATTTGGAAACAAGTGACACACCATGACCAGTTATGACGTGATCGTTGTGGGTGGTGGGCGAGATGACGCGTTTGCGATCTGCCGGGGGCAGATCGCACGTCAGCGAGCGCCCGAGGCAGGACGCCGAGGGCCGGGTCACTTGCCGAGAACAGGATGTTCGAAGCTAGTGACTGCGCGTGGCCATTGATCGTCGAATCACTCAAACGGCTGATCGCATGAATCCGTATGACGTTATTGTTGTAGGCGGTGGCCACGCGGGCACCGAAGCCGCGCTGGCCTCTGCGCGCTGCGGCGCACGCACGCTGCTGCTCACGCACAACATCGAAACCATCGGCCAGATGAGTTGCAATCCCGCAATCGGCGGGATCGGCAAGGGCCACCTCGTCAAGGAAATCGACGCGCTGGGCGGCGCGATGGCGCACGCCGCCGATCTCGCTGGCATCCAGTGGCGCACGCTCAACGCATCGAAAGGTCCGGCGGTGCGCGCGACGCGCTGCCAAGCCGATCGCGTGTTGTACAAGGCCGCCATCCGGCACATCGTCGAGCGGCAACCGAATCTCGAAGTCTTCCAGCAGGCGGTCGATGATCTGGCGATCGAATCGGGGCGCGTCACCGGTGTCGTCACGCAGATGGGTCTGACCATCCACGCGCCGCGCGTGGTGCTGACGGTCGGCACCTTTCTCGCCGGCAAGATCCACATCGGGCTCGAGAATCATGCGGGCGGCCGCGCCGGCGATCCGCCCGCCACGACACTGGCAAAACGATTGCGCGAATTGCCGCTGGGCGCCGAGCGTCTGAAAACGGGTACGCCGCCGCGCGTCGACGCGCGCACGCTGGATTACTCGGTGTTCGAGGAACAGCGGGGTGACGATCCGCTGCCGGTGTTTTCCTACCTCGGTTCGCGCGGGGAACATCCGCGCCAGGTGCCATGCTGGATCACGCACACCAGCGAGCGCACGCACGAGATCATCCGCGCGGGCCTCGACCGCTCGCCGCTGTACACCGGCAAGATCGAAGGCACCGGCCCGCGCTACTGCCCGTCGATCGAAGACAAGGTCGTGCGCTTCGCCGACAAGGCTTCGCACCAGATCTTCATCGAGCCGGAAGGGCTGGACGCAATCGAAATTTATCCGAACGGCATTTCGACTTCCTTGCCGTTCGACGTGCAGGTGGAGCTGGTGCGTTCGATTCCCGGTTTCGAGCACGCGCACATCACGCGTCCCGGCTACGCGATCGAGTACGACTACTTCGATCCGCGTGGCCTGCAACCGTGGCTGGAAACGAAAGCCATCGCCGGGCTGTATTTCGCGGGCCAGATCAACGGCACCACGGGTTACGAGGAAGCGGCTGCACAAGGTTTGATCGCCGGACTCAACGCCGCGCGCACAACACGCACCGAACAACCGTGGTGGCCGCGCCGCGACGAGGCCTACACCGGCGTGCTGATCGACGACCTCACCACCAACGGCACGATCGAGCCGTACCGGATGTTCACCTCGCGCGCCGAATATCGCCTGCACCTGCGCGAAGACAACGCCGATCTACGCCTGACCGAAACGGGTTTCGAGCTGGGCGTCGTGCCGCAACAGCGCTTCGACGCGATGCGCGCCAGGCGCGATGCCGTGGAACGCGAAACCACACGCCTGAAGGCATTGTGGGCGACGCCGTCCAATGCCCTCGGCGCAGCATTGCAGTCACAACGCGGCATCACGCTCGCGCACGAAGCCTGCGCGCTGGATCTGCTGCGCCGGCCCGAGATCGATTATGCGTCGTTGACGAGCACGGAAGGTTTCGGCCCGGCGGTCGAACGCGAAGATGTCGCCGCGCAAGTCGAGGTGCAGGTGAAGTACGCGGGTTATCTTGACCGCCAGCGCGACGAAATCGAACGCCAGCGCCGCCATGAATCGACACCGATTCCCGACGGCTTCGACTACGACTGCGTGCGCGGCTTGTCGGCCGAAGTTTCGGCGAAACTGAAACGCGTGCGACCCGCCACGCTCGGACAGGCGCGCCGCATCAGCGGCGTCACGCCCGCAGCGATTTCGCTGTTGCTGGTGCATTTGCACCGCGAAGGTATCCGTGCGGCGTAAAACGCTCGGGGTTCGGGAAAATCGTATAACTCGTCACTCCCTTCGGAACGAAGGGCGCAGCGAAGCAACCGTGCGCGTAGCACGAGCGCACCGGCGCCGGGAGGATGCGGACATGCGCAAGGATGGCAACACCTCGAGCACCGAAAAACCATCCCCCTTCCAAGCGAAGGGGAAGACGATCAAGCCCCAAAACAGACAACCGGTGTGATGCAAGGAATGCGAATGGTCAGAACCGCCGCCATACGCCAACGGATGGAAGAATTCAAACGCTTGTATTAGGCTTGGCGCGTCCGCCATCCGGCACCTGGAGATTCCCGGCCATGCTCCGCCCCCGACATCTCGCCTGCGCCGTGGCGCTGGCACTCGCAAGTTCCGCCGCCTTCGCGCAGTCCGCACCGCCGGTGCAGGCCTCGTCCCACGCGGGCCTGTTCGATCACATGGTGGTTTTCGGCGACAGCCTGAGTGACGACGGCAACTTGTGGTTGGCGTCATCCGCACAAATCCCACCTTGCGCCTTTCCGAACTGTCAGCCTCCACCCCAATACGTGCAGCGCTTCACCACCAATCCGGGACAAACCGGCGTCGAGAATGTCGCGGATTACTTCGGCATGCCGATGACGCCCGCCTTGGCGGGAGGCACCGACTTCGCGTTCGGCGGGGCCGGTGTCATCAACAATTCGCCCGGCACTCCGGCGGGCGTGCCCACACTGCCGACCCAGCTTGGCATGTATCTGCAAGCAACCGGTGGCAAGGCCGACGCCAATGCGCTGTATGCGGTATGGGGCGGCGCCAATGACATCTTCTACGCCGCGACTTCGGGCGCGGCCGCCGCGACCGCACAGCAATTGATCCAGCAGACCATTGCGACGCAGGTCCAGCAAGCCATCGTGGGCGGTGTGATTCCAAACGATCCGACTGCGATTGCCGCGTTCACCGCGCAGATCACGCCAATCGTGACCCAGCAGGTCGTGGCCCAGGTCACGGCAGCCGCCGGCGTATCAACCTTGATGAACCAAGCCCAGATCCAGGCTTATCTGCAACAGGCCGCGACCACCGAGCTCGGCATGATCGGGCAGCTCGGCAAAGCGGGGGCGCGTTACGTGATGGTATTCAACCTGCCCAACATCGGATTGACACCCTCCGGCGCGGCACAGGGCCCCACCGCGGCGGCACAGCTGACTGGCTTGTCGATCGCCTACAACAATGCGCTGAACGCGGGACTTGCCAACGCCGGCATCAACATCATTCCGGTGAATACCTACGCAATCCTCAACGAGCTGGTGGCCGATCCGAGCCGCTACGGTTTCACCAATGTCACCCAGCCCGCGTGCACCGGCGGCAGTGGCAGTTCCTTCGAATGCCTGCCTGCCGGCACGCCTGGCGCCACCGTCACCTATCAGCCGGGCACCGAGAACACGTATCTCTTCGCCGACGGCGTGCACCCGACAACCGCCGCACATGCGATGCTGGCGCAGTACGCGGAATCGATCATCACCGCGCCGGGCGAAATGTCACTGATGGCGGAAGCGCCATTGCAGATCAACGAGAGTCTCAACCGCTCGATCACCAACCAGGCCACCAGCAGCCTCGCCAATGCGCCCGGCAATGGGCTGCGCGTGTGGGCTAGCTACGACTACGCGCGCCAGCGCCTGGATGCGCAGGTCAATTCACCCAAGAGCAGCAACGACGCCAACACCTTGAGCGTCGGCGCCGACATTCATCCGTCCGATGCACTGACGGCGGGCCTTGCATTTACCGCCGGGCAGCAAAAGGACGACTTCGATGGCAATGCGGGCGGCTTCAAACTGCAGGACCTGCTGGCCAGCGGCTACGTGATGTGGGGCTGGGACCAGGCCTACTTCGGCGTCATCGGCAGCTTCGGCCACCTGGGTTACAGCGATATCCACCGCAACATTCCGATCGGTCCGGCGGTGCGTTACGAATCCGGCTCGACGTCGGGTTACCACACCGCGTTGGCGCTGACCGGCGGCTGGTGGATCAACTTCGGCAACTGGCGCACGGGCCCGTACGCGGATTTGTCGTGGCAACACGCGCACGTCGATGGTTACAGCGAGAATGGCGGTGACGCGACCGCGATGACCTTCGGCAGCCAGGATCGCCGCGCCCTGATCGGCACGTTGGGCTGGCAGCTGACCGGCAACCTGCAAACCGGCGGCGCGACCTTGCACCCGTTCGCGCGTGTCGCGTGGAACCACGACAACGATGCCGATCCGCGCGATGTCACCGCGGGGCTGGTAAGCATGCCGGGCACCTTCGCACTGCCGGGGTTTGCGCCCGACAAGAACTGGGGCAGCGTGGGCGTCGGCCTCGCCGCCGATTTCACGCCGAGTTTCTCCGGCTGGATCGGTTACGACGGCCGCTTTTCGGATTCGAGCCAGCGCGTCGACAGCCTCAACCTCGGCGCCAAGTTCCGTTTCTGAGCTGCGCCTTCGGTGCAACAAAAACCGCGCGTCGCGAGACGCGCGGTTTTTCATTTCCGGAAAAGCAATCAGTGCTTCTTGCTGAACCTCTTGAACTCCGCTTCGGCCTGGTCATGCAGCGCCTTGGCCTGGGTGTCGGACAGGGCTGACGTCTTGCCGCCACTGACGTTCTGGTTCAACACCAGCACGCCGTTGTTGCCCCAACCCACCCGCTGGGTCGACGTCGCCGGCGCATCGGCCTTCGGCAGCTGCTCTTGCACCACCACCCACGGCAGCGAATCGCGATAGGCGTACTCGGTCTTGGTGAAGCCCTTGTCGGCCTGGTTGACCTGTTCGATGATGAATTCGACGCCATGGAGGTCGCTGAACACCTGCCAACTCCGTGATTCGCCAATCTTGCTGGCGGTACCGCTCTTGACCGTCATGCCGCCCGTCTGGCGCTTGGCCTGGTTGAAATCGTCCAGCATTTTCTCGGCGGGCGTCGGCTCCGCGACCAACGTCAGGTCGACACTGGCGGGCTGCCCGCGCGTCAACACGGGCTGCTGCAGCTTGGTCGTATAGGTGCGGCCGTTGTCCTGCATCGTGGCCTGCAACACGTACAGATCGTTGGTGTTGATGGCCGACGCCGAGAACGGAATGTGAAATGCCTGCGGGAACCTGGGCGGACTGAAATCCTGTTTGTTCACCGTCACCCCGGGCTGCTGGGTGACATCCACCAGCGACAGCTCGAGGGTTGCCTGCGGCGTCACCTCGGCCGCGGCGTCCTGCAGTTTGACCGTGCCGGTCACCGCCGTGGCGGCCGGGGCCGGCGTACCCGCCCCGGACGCCGAGGGTGTGGCGCCTGAAGCAGACGAAGTATTGCCGGACGAATTCGATGCGCCGCAACCGGCAAGGACCAACGTGGCAAGAAACAACGGCGCAACGGCAAGCTTTTGCATGGAAGTTCCTCGAAAAATGGAGCCGGCCCGCTCGGGACGGTGAGTCGGCACGGTAGCTGGGCATTCACGGGCCAGAACTTTCATGTTACCGCGAGCCGGGGTACGACGAAAGCCGTCGTGCAGTAAACGTTCATCATCGGGCGGCACGGAAAACGATGCTCACCAAGGATTTCTAAGCACAGCACACTTACCTTTCTTATATCTTTCAAAAAGATTGCACCGTTGTTAATTTGTTGCTAATGTGAACGTGGCGTTAACGCATCCCGATTCCGTTCGGCTTCGAAAATCTTTGGATTTCAAGACGATGGATCGCACCAAGCGTGCCGTTGACGCGCAGGCGCACCGATCCACCACCACTGAATTTGTTTTCGCATACCGGGGAGTACTCCTGATGAATCGCAAGCTCCTGGCCTCGGCCATCTGCGCCAGCCTGCTCGTCGCGGGCGCGGCGTACGCACAAGACAACCCTGCGTCTACCCCGCAGGCGCAAAACCAGTCGACGACCACGACCCAGCCCTCGACAAACGACAACCAATCGCCCAGCAAAAAAGAAGAGCCAAAGACGCTCGAATCCGTCACGGTCACGGGCTCTCTGCTGAAGCGGCCGGAATACCAGACGACATCGCCAGTGCAGGTCGTCAACGTGCAGGCGGATATCAACGCAGGCCAATTCACGACCGCGGACTTCTTGCAAACGA
>JAGWZT010000109.1 GCA_018971925.1 Lysobacteraceae bacterium
CCCAGCCACCCCACAGCAGGCGTCCCGCATCGGCAAACGGCGCTTGCGACCGCGCGAGTTCGGACGCAGGCAGCAAGCCCATCACCACGGTGGTGCATACGATGTAGAGCGCCGCCGCGATCGCGGTGCCGAGCAGCGTGGCGCGTGGGATGGTCTTTTCGGGATCGCGCACGTGGCCGGCGGGGATGGTAGCGCACTCCACACCGATGAACGCGAACAGCGTGGCCGTGACGCAGATGTTGATCGCTCCCAGCGGCGAACCGGCATCCGGCCCCGGCACCAGCAGGTGCGGATCGAAGCGTGTGAATCCGAACAACGCCAACGCCAGCAGTGGCAGGATCTTCAGGATCGTCGTCGCCACCTGCATGGTCCCCGCGCTGCGGATGCCGGCGATATTGACCGCAACCAGCACCCACACCGCGGCCATCGCGGTCAGCGCACCGTACAGGGGTTGCGCACCGAGCGCGGGAATGAACGCCGACATGTAACTCGCGAATGCGACGGCGATGGTCGCGTTGCCGCCGACCAGTGCGATCCAGTACACCCATGCGACCAGGAAGCCGACGCAGTCGCCGAACGCCTCGCGGCTGTACGCATACGGACCGCCCGCGCGCGGTGCGCGTTGCGCGAGACGAAAGAATACGCCCGCCAACAGCAGCGCACCGATCGCGCTGATCACCCACCCGAGCAGGCTGTAGCCGCCATAGGGCGCGAGCGAAGCAGGCAGCAGGAACACACCCGAGCCGATCATGTTGCCCAGCACCAGCGTGGTCGCGATGCCAAGCCCGATCTGTCGCTTCGACACATTCATGGCGCCCCCTCGCGGGCTGGAACGGCCGCGCGATTGTACGCTGGCTGCCGGTTGCAACAGGCGGTTATGCTGGCACTCGTGCCCGTAGCCAGGAGGCGGCCATGACCCGCATCGCCATCACGCGCGCCGTCAGCCGTGCGCTCCAGCGCTGCGAGCTGACCCACAGACCGCGTCGTCCGGTGGACCTGGCGCTGGCGTGCAGCCAGCACGCCACTTACGAACAGACGCTGCGGGATGCGGGTTGCGAGGTGCGGCAGCTTCCGGAACAACCGGACCATCCGGATTCCGTGTTCGTGGAAGATACGGCGGTCGTGCTGGACGAAGTGGCCGTGATCACGCGGCCGGGCGCGCAGTCGCGGCGCGGCGAGGTGGAATCGATGGCCGTGGCCCTGGAGGGATTGCGCGAAATCGTGCGCATCGATCCGCCGGGCACGCTGGACGGCGGCGACGTGCTGCAACTGGATCGAACACTGTACGTCGGCGCTTCCGCGCGCAGCAGCGCGGAAGGCATCGCGCAATTGGGGCGTCTGCTGGCGCCGTTCGGTTACCGCGTGGTCGCGGTGCCGTTGCAGGGCTGCCTGCACCTCAAGAGCGCCGTGACCCAGGTGGCACCCGGCGGGCTGCTGCTGAATCCCGGTTGGGTGGACGCTCGCTGTTTTCCGGGCTGGGAGCCGATCGCAATCGACGCCGCCGAGCCGCACGCCGCGAACGCGTTGCGCGTCGGCGGCGCGGTGATCTATCCGGCTTCGTGTCCCCGCACGGCGGATGCACTGCGCAAACTCGGCATCGACGTCCGCAGCGTGGACATGTCGGAAATGGAAAAGGCCGAGGGCGCCGTCACCTGCTGCAGCGTAATCGTGCCCACCTGACCGCCCGCCGGGGCGCTTGCGCCCGCGGGTGGAGCGGCCGACACTATGCGGGCACTCGTCCGGGGGAACAGGATGCCGGTTTTCGACCTATTCAAGCGGTTGGTGGGAACGAATGCGCCCGTCGGCGAACGCCGCGGCGATGAGCGCGTCCGCGCGTCGCTGGGCGCACGGGTACTGGTGGTGGATGATTCCGCCACCATTCGTGCCGTGCTGGGCAAGATGCTCGCGCAGGACAGCTATGAGGTGCTGGTGGCCGCGGACGGCGAAAGCGCGGTCACGCTGGCACAGGCGCAGCTTCCCGACCTGATCTTCCTCGACATCGTGCTGCCCGGCATGTCGGGCTTCGCGGTGCTGCGCGCGCTGCGCCGCGACGGCCGCACCCGCACCACGCCGATCATCATGATGAGCGGCAACCAGCAGGCAACGGAGCAGTTCTACGTGCAGCGATTCGGCGCCGACGGGTTCGTCAAGAAGCCGTTCGGTCGCGTCGACGTTTTCCATGCGATCCGCTCGCTGGTGCAGGCCGGACGCATGCCCGGACGGCTCGAGACCGTGCCGGTGGATGTCATTCCGGAAGGCATGACGCAAGAAGAATGGAACGCCATTCCGGACATTGGCATGCCGGACGAGGCGCACATGACTCCCGCGGCTGCTGCGGAACCCTCGCCTGGGCCTGCGCCCGTAACCCCCGCGGCCGGCGCGCAGACGACGCCGCGCACCGACGCGCCAGCCCACACTTGGTCGGTGCCCGCGGCCAGTGGCGCAATGCGGCCGTCGATCGGCAGTGGCGTGCAGGGCGCGATGGGCAGCGGGTCGGCACCGCTGGTGGTGCACGTCAGCGAACCACGGTCAGTTCCGGCGACCGGCCCGGAACCTGACGCTGCGCCTGCGCGGGGCGAATCTCACCGCTGATCCGGCGGTCGTCGTCAATCCGGATTGCCGAAGCGTTTGCGCAGGCGGCGCAGCGCGTCCAGCGCTTCGCGCAGTCGAAGCCGTCGGGTTTACACGATGCCTGTGGCATCTCGTGCAATGGCTGAGGTGAGGCAGGGGCGCCGATCGGATGGACCGCCACGGGTAGTTATTCGATCAGCGATTTCACGCGGTAGAGGGCCTCGAGGGCTTCGCGCGGCGTCAATGCATCAGGATCGAGTGCGCGCACTGCATCGACGAGGGTTTCGAGTCGCGGATCGGGCCGCGGCGCGGCGAACAGGTCCGATTGCTGAGACGCGGTGCCGTTTGCGGGCTGCCCGTTCGGGCCGCTGCCCGGTGCGCCGCGTTCGAGTTCGGCCAGCGTTTGTTTCGCATCCGCGATCACGGCTTTCGGCAGGCCGGCCAGCGCGGCCACCTGGAGCCCGAAGCTGCGGTTGGCGGGGCCTTCCTTCACCGCGTGCATGAACACCAGTTGCTCGCCCTGTTTTGCATCGTGGTATTCGACCGCGTCGAGGTGCACGTTGGCGATGGAATCAAACTGCGATGCGAGCTTGGTGAGTTCGAAGTAGTGCGTCGCGAACAGCGTGAAGGCGCGGTTCACCGTGGCGAGGTGCACCGCCGCCGCGCGCGCGAGTGCAAGCCCGTCGTAGGTGGACGTGCCGCGCCCGACCTCGTCCATCAGCACCAGCGACTTCTCGGTCGCGTTGTGCAGGATGTTGGCGGTCTCGCTCATCTCGACCATGAAGGTCGATTGGCCGCGCGCCAGATCGTCGCCGGCCCCGATGCGGGTGAAAATGCGGTCGATCGGGCCGATGATTGCCGATGTCGCGGGCACGTAGCTGCCGATGTGCGCAAGCAGCACGATCAGCGCGTTCTGGCGCATGTAGGTGCTCTTGCCGCCCATGTTGGGACCGGTGATTACCAGCATCCTGCGCGCGTCGTCCAGCGCGAGGTCGTTCGGCTCGAACGGCTCGGTGCGCACCGCTTCCACCACCGGATGCCGTCCGCGCGAGATCGTGATGCAGGCATCGTCCGCCAGTTGCGGGCGCGACCAGTTCAGCGCGTCCGCGCGCTCGGCCAGCGCGGCCAGTACGTCGAGTTCCGCAAGCGATTGCGCGGCCTGTTTCAGCGGCGCAAGTTTTTCGACCAGCGCATCCAGTACACCGTCGTACAGCGCTCGCTCGCGCATCAGCGCGCGTTCCCTGGCCGACAGCACCTTGTCTTCGAAGGCTTTCAGTTCCTCGGTGATGTAGCGCTCGGCGTTCTTGGTGGTCTGGCGGCGCGTGTAGTGCGCGGGTGCCTTGTCGGCCTGCGCCTTGCCGAACTCGATGTAGTAGCCATGCACGCGGTTGTAGCCGACTTTCAGCGTGGCGATACCGGTCGCGGCGCGTTCGCGGGCTTCGAGTTCGACCAGGTACTGGTCGGCATGCGTGGAAAGCGTGCGCAGTTCGTCGAGCTCGGCGTCGTAGCCGTCGGCGATGGCGCCACCTTCGCGCAGCAGGGCAGGCGGGCGTTCCACGATGGCGGATTGCAGCAGGCGCACGGTGTCGGCGTGCTCGCCGAGCCGTTGGATCAACTGATGCAACAACGGAGTTGCTTCGCGAAAAGTCCGGCCATGGACGGCCGGTTCTTGATCTTCGCGATCAGGGATGATCGCATGAGCAATGCCCGGCGCTGCGGCGAGGCCATCACGCAGGGTGGCGAGGTCACGCGGGCGCGCCGAACGCAGCGCCACGCGCGCGAGGATGCGTTCGAGGTCTCCGATGCCACGCAGCTTTTCGCGCAAGCTCGCGAGTGCGCCGGATTCGATCAATGCGGTGACGGACTGGTGGCGCAGACGCAATGTCGCGTGATCGCGCAGCGGGCGATGCAGCCAGCGCCGCAGCGCGCGCGCACCCATCGGCGTGATGGTCGAATCGAGTACGCCGAGCACGGTGTAGCGCACGTCGCCCGAGGGATGCGTGTCGAGCTCGAGGTTGCGGCGCGTGGCCGCGTCCATCGCCACGGTTTCGTCGGCTGATTCGACCGCAAGGCCGGTCAGGTGCGGCAACGCGGCTTTCTGCGTTTCCTGCAGATAGCCGAGCAGGCAGCCCGCCGCCGCGACCGCCAGCGGTACGCTGTCGGCGCCGAAGCCCGACAAATCGCGGGTACCGAAGAAGCGCGCCAGTTCGTGGCGGGCGCTGGTTTCATCGAAATGCCATGGCGGGCGCTTGCGCAAGCCGTTCAACGTTGCGACGGATTGCGGCCACGCCACATCTTCGCCCACCAATGTCTCGGCAGGCGCGAGCCGCGCGAGTTCGGCTGCGAGTGCGTCGGCGTCGACGGCTTCACTCAACATAAAGCGCCCGCCGGCGAGATCCACCCACGCGAGGCCGAAGCCCGATTGTCCCGCCGCGATCGCGAGCAGCAGGTTGTCGCGGCGTTCCGGCAGCAGCGCCTCGTCGGTCAGCGTGCCGGGCGTGACCACCCGCACGACCTTGCGCTCCATCGGCCCCTTGCCATCCGGATCGCCGATCTGCTCGCAGATCGCGGCCGATTCGCCAGCGCGCACCAGTTTGGCGAGGTACGCCTCCACCGCGTGGTACGGCACGCCCGCCATCGGGATCGGTGCGCCGGCCGATTCGCCGCGCTGGGTCAACGTGATGTCGAGCAGTCGCGCCGCCTTGCGCGCGTCGTCGTAGAACAGCTCGTAGAAATCGCCCATCCGGAACAGCAGCAGGGTGTCCGGGTACTCGGCCTTCGCGGCAAAATACTGGCGCATCAGCGGCGTGTGGCGGGCGAGGTCGGCCTGGTCCATCGGGTGCGGCAGCGTCGTGGCAAGCGCGCAGTGTCGCATGCGCCGGCCTCGCGCCCAAGCCACCGGCGCTGTCGGTAGTGTGTTGGGGACCCGTTCGTTCCCGGATCACGTCCGGGGCAGGCTCTGGGTGTAGCGCCGCAGGCGCGGAGTCGAAGGATGAACGGTGCCTCGACTCCGTTCGCTTTGCTCACGTAGCCTGTCCCGAGCTGGTCGAAGGGCTCGGTGCGAACGGAAACGAGGGCACCGGCGCCGTCACGGAAATGTAACGTTGCAACGCTGCAATAATCCCGTCACGCCACCGACACGGATCCTGAATATGCACAAGCGCGTCCTGGTCGTCGAAGACGAAGCCTCGATCCGCGACATGGTCGCCTTCGCGCTGCGCAAGGCCGACATGGAGGTGATCCATGCCGCAGATGCCCGCGCGGCGCTGTCGGCCATCAGCGACACGCCCCCGGACCTGATCCTGCTGGACTGGATGCTGCCCGGCATGACGGGCCTGGAACTTGCGCGTCGCCTGCGCGCGGAGGAGCGTACCGCAGAGGTGCCGATCATCATGCTGACCGCGCGCGGCGAGGAAATGGATCGCGTCAACGGCCTCGAAGCCGGCGTCGACGATTACGTGGTGAAGCCGTTCTCGACGCGCGAACTGGTGGCGCGGATCAAGGCGGTGCTGCGGCGCGCCCAGGCCGACGGCGGCACGGGTTCGATCGAGAGCGGCGGCCTGCGCATCGACGGCCCCGCGCATCGCGTGTACGCCGGCGATTCGCAGATCGAGATCGGGCCGACCGAGTACCGCCTGCTGCATTTCTTCATGACCCATGCCGAGCGCGCCTATTCGCGCGCGCAACTGCTGGACCAGGTGTGGGGCGGCAGCGTCTACGTCGAGGAACGCACGGTGGACGTGCACGTCCGCCGGCTGCGCAAGACACTGGAACCGTTCGGGCTGGATGGGTTGATCCAGACGGTGCGCGGCACGGGTTACCGGTTTTCCGCTTCGCCATGAATGACGATCGCGTGCGCGCGCGGCGCCTCGCGGCCCAATTGCGCGACCTGCGCACGGTTGCATGTGCGTTGCGGGATGCGCTGGTCCTGCTGGACCCGGACGGCCGCGTGCGCTGGTGCAATCCCGCGGCAGCGCAGCTGCTCGGCATCGCGTGGCCGCGCGACCGTGGCGTATCGATGGATGCGCGTTTCGGCGATGGCGAGGTCGGCGCGTGGTTGCGCGTGCGGGATGATGACGCCGACGACGTGGGCTCCCCGGTCGACCCGGGCGTGCGCCTGCAACTCTCGGTGATTCCGTATGGCGAACATCGCCGCCTGCTGATCGCGCGCGACATCAGCCGCGTCACGCGA
>JAGWZT010000110.1 GCA_018971925.1 Lysobacteraceae bacterium
CCGGAGATGTGGAAACGCTTCGTCGAGTTCACCCACAAACAGGTCGACGAGATCACCTCGCGGTACGGCCGCATCGACCTGATGTGGCTGGACGCGGGCTGGGTGAATGCACAGGACCATCCCGATGCCAAGGCCTACGGCATGGAAGTGCCGTGGGCGCAGGACATCGACATGCCGCGTCTCGCCGCGACCGCGCGGCGCAACCAGCCCGGCATCATCCTGGTCAACCGCGCCGATGGCGGACCGTACGAGGATTACCGCACGCCCGAACAAACCGTGCCCGATCACCCGCTGCCGTACCCGTGGGAAACCTGCATGACGATGGGCAAGTCGTGGTCGTGGGATCCGCATGATGAATACAAATCGCCACGTGAACTCGTGCACACATTGATCGAAATCGTGGCCAAGGGCGGCAACCTGCTGCTGGGCATCGGTCCGCAGGGCAATGGCGAGTTGCCCGCCACCGCACTGGAACGATTGAAGGCAATCGGCGCGTGGATGCAAATCAACGGTTCCGCGATCCACGGCACGCATCGCCTTGCGCCCTACGCGGAAGGCAGGTTCCGTTTCACGCAATCGAAGGGCGGCAATGTCAACGCGATCTATCTCGCCGAGGCCGACGAGAGCGAGCCACCCACGGCGATGGAATTGCACGGCTTGCATCCCGCGCCCAATGCGGACGTGCGAGTGCTCGGATCACCGGAACTGCTTGCATGGCAGCCACGCGGCGGTGGTTTTCGCGTCGAATTGCCGCAAGCCGTGCGCCACCGGTTGAGCGGAGCGCTGGCCTGGACGTTGCGCATTTCCGCTGTGCGGGCCTGAACCATCACCGCGGCGTTTTCGCCGCACTGCAACATGCGTGGACGATCGCCGGGGACTTCCCACGGCCGTCCGAAGGTTTTACCATGCGTCGCGCAGGGGTTTCATGGGTGCATCGCTGGCTCAAAATTGAACCACGGGGTTTCGGCCGTTCCGGGAGGCTCGTCCATGCAATACGTCACTTTTCCACGCAACGCGCTCGCGCTGGCCTTGGCTGCCGCGTTGCTGCTGCCACTGGGTGCATTCGCGCAGACCGCCGGGGGGCAAGATGCGAGTTCCACATCGCCCCAGTCGACGCCTGATTCGTCCAAGGCGAAGAAGACCCTCAAGGAAGTCGTAGTCCTCGGGTCGCGCATTCCGCGCACCGAGATCGAAGGCGCCAAACCGGTGATGACCGTCACCGGCGTGCAGATGAAGAAGGAAGGGTTCACGACCCTCTGGGAGTTCATGAATTCACTGCCGCAGGTCGGCCGTGCGCAGACTCCGCCGAGTTGGGGCGCCACGTCGGTGAATGCCCGTCAGCTCAACTTGCGCAACATGGGGGCGCAATTCACCCAGCTGATGATCGACGGTTATCGCGTCGTCGATTATCCGCAATCCAACAATGGCAAGACCAACTTCCAGAACTACAACGACATCCCCACCGGAATGATCGACCGTGTGGAGATTCTTGCATCCGGCGCATCGTCGATCTACGGCGCCGACGCCGTGGCCGGCGTGGTCAACGTGATCCTGAAGAAAGACTACCAGGGCGACGATCTGCAGCTCACGGCCGGTGGCGCGACCCGTGGCGCCCGCCAGTACGGCGATTTAAGCTGGACCGGCGGCCGCTCGGGAAACCATTGGCGTGTCATCTACAACCTCGAGCACACCAATCGCTCGCCGTTGTGGGCCAAGGATCGTCCCTACACGGATTCCGAGGCAGATGCAGGCTACGGCACCTGGAATCCCAGCGCACGGATGTTCGGCTATCAGACTTACGACGCCTTGTCGCTGTATGACATCAACGGCAACTACATCACCCCGCCGTCCGGCTCGTGCGAGTCGTTCCAGAACTTTTCAAGACGCGAGAAGAAGACCATCGGCACCAATGGCGATCAGGTGACCGGGCCGGTCACGGACAACGGCCAGTACTGCACGCAACACGATCTGTTCCGCAACTGGGTGCTGACGCCGGGGTTGCAAAGCAACGACGCCGCGATTTCGGGCGAGTACGATCTGAACGACAACCTGCAAGCCTATGGCTCCGTCGCGATATACGACACCCATGGCGTCTCGCAGACCCAGCGGCCGTTCGCGTACCCGATGGGCGGGTTGCCGGTGCCGTTCTATGACCAGGGCACGGGCCAGGTCATCACCAACTACCTGCGCCAGTTGACCTACGCCGAGATGGGCACCCAGGCCAACACCTACGACAACGAACAGTACTGGAACGTCCACGCCGGGTTGCGTGGCGCGATCTTCGATGGCCGGTTCAACTGGGATTTGAATCTCGGCTACCAGAAGTACATCGTGCACGAGAACTACACCGGCCTCAACGAACAGGGCATGTTCGATTTCTTCTTCGGCCCGCAGCTCGGCACCACGGCGATCAACGGTACGACGTATCCGGTGTACGACGTCAACCAGCAGCGCTACTGGTACCCCATCACGCCGGCGCAATACTCCACGTTCGGCGTGGCCGGCGAGAACAACGCATGGTCCTGGATGCAGAACGCCACGTTGAATGTCAACGGGAACCTGTTCAACGTTCCTTGGGACGACAAGCCGATCGGCTGGGCCGCCGTGCTGGAGGCCTATCACAACGGATACAAGCTGGCGCCCGACCCGCGCGGCAATACCACTTACTTCGGCGATCCGTTCCAGGATTACAACACTGGCGGCGGCAGTCGCAACCGCTATTCGTTCGCGACCGAGTTCCGGATACCGGTACTGTCGACGCTGGACATCGATTTGTCCGGACGTGCCGACAAATACGCTGACGCCAGCATCGCCGATATCGCCAAGACCTGGGGCTTCAGCATAGAGTGGCGCCCGATCAAGGGCCTGTTGCTGCGCGGCAGTTACGGAACCAACTTCAAGGCGCCTGACATGCAGGCGATCTACCAGACGCAGTCGGCGTCGACGGTCGGCATTTACCGGGACGATCTCCAGTGCATCCAGGCCAAGGACTTCAATTGTCCCTCGACCCAGCATTCCACTTACTTCACGCAGTACCAGGGCGGCAGCCCGAACCTGCTGCCGGAGTCGGGTCATGGCTGGACCTACGGCTTGGCGTGGGACGTTCCCTGGGTCGATGGACTGACGGTCATGGCCGACTACTGGCACACCGGTGTCAACAACGCGATCAACTACATCGACGAGGGCACCCTGCTTGCGGATGAGGCGGGTTGCATCACGGGTCTCACCATCACCGGCGCACCGTACATCACCCATGCGCAGGGATCGCCGTATTGCCAACTGGCGATCAGGGACGTGATCCGGGACGCGAATGGCAACATCACCGCGATCCACACCGGCCCGATCAACGAGTCGTCGCTGTATGTCAGCGGCATCGATGCTTCGCTCGACTACCACTGGACGACCGGCAACTGGGGCAATTTCAATCTCTCCATCAACTACACCGACAACCTGTCGCACAAGGAACGCGTGCTTCCCACCGACCCGCTGCTCAACACGCGCTACCAGAACGTGGCCAGCAGGGTGACCGGCATCCTCAACTGGAACCGGGGCGCGTGGGACGCGTCGATTTCCGGCCTGCGTTACGGTTCCCTGCGCGACAACAACTTCGGCGGTTGCGAAGTGTTGCCGAACGGGATCATGCCGTCACAGGGCGATCCGTCGTGCGTTCCTTATTACGGCATGATCAAGCCGTGGATCACCTGGAGCGGCTCGGTCGGTTACCAGTTCGACAAGCGCATCAAGATGACGCTCATCGTGCACAACATCTTCGACCGGGTGGGCAACATCCCCTATTACTCGGGTGGCTTCGAATTCATCCCGACCCAGCAGGGCGATACCTACGACGGGCGTGAGGTTTTCCTGCAGATCAACTACAAACTTGATTGACGAGCTCCAGCGTCGAGTGCTTGTCCCGGTTTCGGCCGGGACTCTTCTCGGCGGGCGCGGTGATGGCGATTGATGCGCACGTCCATTTCTGGCGGATCGGCTGCAACGATTGCGCGTGGCCGCCGCCGGAACTGACCGCGATCCATCGCGATTTTCTTCCGGAGGACTGGCAGTGGGAAGCGGACGCCGCGGGCATCGATGCCGCGATTGTGGTGCAGTCGCAGCCGAGTGCCCGCGACACCACATGGTTGCTGGAACTGGCGCGTGACGACGCGCGCATCGCTGGCGTGGTGGGCTGGGCCGACTTGGCCGCGCGTGATGCACCGGATCGCATCGCCGCGCTGGCGTCGCATCCGAAACTGCGCGGCCTGCGGCCGATGCTGCAGGACTTGCCCGACAACTGGATTCTGCAACCCGCGGTGGCGCCGGCGATCGAGGCGATGATTGCGCATCATCTGTGCTTCGATGCGCTGGTGAAGCCACGGCATCTGCCGCATTTGTTGCGATTCGCCGAAAGCCATCCTGCATTGCGCATCGTGGTCGACCATGCGGCCAAACCCGACATCGCGCGTGGCGAGCTCGATCCGTGGCGCGCGCAGATCGCGGCGTCCGCGGAACGTGCGAACGTGAGTTGCAAGCTGTCCGGTCTGGTGACCGAGGCCGGCGAGCGTTGGCATCCCGACGATCTGCGGCCGTACGTGGAGCATCTGCTCGCGACGTTCGGTCCACGCCGCCTGTTGTGGGGCAGCGACTGGCCGGTCGTCAACCTCGCGGGCGATTATTCGCGCTGGTTCGATCTGGCCGGCCAACTCACGCACCTGCAGGGCGACGCGCGCGCGGCCCTGTTTGGCGGTAATGCCATGCGGGTTTACGGTATCCAAGGCTGAGGGAGACGAAACATGCCACGTGTGATGGCCGGCATCCTGTTTTGCACTGCGATGGCGTCGTACGCGTCCGCGGCGCGGGCGCAATTCGACATCCTGCCAAAGCCCCAGCACTTGACCTCGGGGCAGGGCACATTCGAATTGCATCGCGACGCCCGCATCGTGGCGCCTGCCGACGCGCGCGCGCAATGGATCGGGGGCTTCCTTCGCGATGCGATCAGTGAACAAACCGGCGTCGAGCTGAAGGTCATCGCGGCGCCTGCGCGCACCCGCGGCCGCATTACCCTGCGCATCGACCCGTCGATCCACGGCGACGAGGCCTACCGCCTGGACGTGACGCCCAGGGCGGTCACGATCGCTGCGGCCGATGATCGTGGCCTGTTCTGGGGCGTGCAGACGTTCCGGCAGCTGCTGCCGTTGCAACACGAAGTTCCGCCCGCGATCCCCGCGGTGAGCATCGAAGATGCGCCACGCTATGCGTGGCGCGGCGTGATGCTGGACGTGTCGCGGCACTTCTATCCGGTCGGCTTCATCAAGAAGCAGATCGACCTGATGTCGTATTACAAGTTCGACGTGTTCCACTGGCACCTCACCGACGACCAGGGCTGGCGCATCCAGATCAAGCGCTATCCGAAGTTGACGAGCGTGGGCGCGTGGCGCACCGAGGTCGACGGCAGCCGCTACGGCGGCTTCTACACACAGGACCAGATTCGCGACGTGGTGGCGTACGCGCGCGAGCGCAACGTGATGGTGGTGCCGGAAATCGAAATGCCCGGACATTCCGCCGCCGCGATCGCTGCGTATCCGGAGCTGTCGTGCAGCGGCAAGCCCGAGAGGGTATTGGCGTCACGTGGCGGCACCGACCGGGTCGAATGCGTCAGGCGGGCGACGTTCGTCTTCCTTGAAAACGTGCTCGATGAAGTGATGGCGCTGTTTCCGTCGCCCTGGGTGCACATCGGCTCCGACGAAGTGCTGCCGGACGCGTGGTCGGGTTGCGACTCGTGCCAGCGGTTGGCGAAGATGCAAGGCCTCGCTGGTGAGCCGGGGCTGCATGGTTACTTCGTGCGCCGCATCCAGAAGTACCTCGCGCGCCACGGCAAAATCATGACCGGCTGGGACGAGATCCTGCAGGGCGGCATCGATTCCGCCGCAACCGTCGAGGTGTGGCACGACAAGGACGCTGCGAAGGCGATCGCCAATGGCAATCGGATCATCCTCGCCGGCCCGTTCTATCTGGACCCTGTCGCGGCATCGGTCGACGACCGCACCTTGCAGGACTTGTACCGCAGCAACGCGCTCGCGCAACCAATCTACCTGCAACATGCGGACCAGGTCCTCGGCGGCGAGGCGCCGTTGTGGAGCGAAATGGCCACGCCCGTGAATGCGATGGCACTTATGTATCCGCGCCTGCTGGCCGTTGCCGAGCACTTCTGGAACCCCGACGCGCGCGACTGGGAGGATTTCCAGCGCCGTGTACGCGCCCAGGAGTCCTGGCTGGCGTCGCAATACATCGTCTATGGTCCCGCGAACAAGGACGTCGCCGACTACCGCGTGAGCTTCGACCCGCTCTACAAGCGCTGGCGCATCGGTGTGGTGCGCGGATTCGACGACATGCGGATGCGCTACACCATCGACGACAGCGAGCCCACCGCGCACTCGCCGTGGTTCGACGATGTGCTCGACCTGTACGAGCCCGCAACCATCACCGTCGCACCGTTCCGCGGCGACTGGCAGTACGAACCCGCCAGGACCTTCCGCCTCGTGCACAATCTCGCGTCGGGCGATCCGGTGTCATTCGCCACCCTGCCTGCCCGCGGTTATTCGGGCGATCCGCAGACCCTCACCAACGGCATCCTGGGCACCGCGGACATGGCTACCGATTTCCGCAACGGCACCTGGGATGGCTGGGAAGGCGACGACATGGACGCCAGCATCGACTTGAAACAACCGACTACGCTC
>JAGWZT010000111.1 GCA_018971925.1 Lysobacteraceae bacterium
CGATGTGACATCACGGCGGCGTAGCTTGCCTTGTCGGCCATGGCAACGGCTTCCAGCGTTTCAGACAGCGTACCGATCTGGTTCACCTTGATCAGGATGGCATTGGCGATGTGGTTGGCGATGCCTTCCCGGAAGATCGCGGGATTGGTGACGAACAGGTCGTCGCCCACCAACTGGATCTTCTCGCCGAGTTTTTCCGTGATCAGCTTCCAGCCGGTCTGGTCGCCTTCGGCCAGGCCATCCTCGATGCTGATGATCGGATATTTCGCGCACCAGCCGGCGTACAGTTCAACCATGCCGGCGGCATCGAGCCTGCGGTTCTCGCCCTTCAAGTCGTACACGCCGTTCTCGAAAAATTCCGACGATGCGGGATCGAGCGCGATCCAGATTTGCTTGCCGGGCTTGTAACCCGCAACGTTGACGGCTTCGAGGATCACCTCGATGGCCTCCTCGTGCGAGCGCAGCGCCGGCGCGAAACCGCCTTCGTCACCGACCGCGGTGTTCATGCCGCGCTTTTTCAGTTGCGTTTTCAGCGCATGGAAACATTCGACGCCCGCGCGCAGCGCATCGGAAAACCGGTCAAACCCTGCCGGCATCACCATGAATTCCTGCATGTCGAGCGGATTGTCGGCATGCACGCCGCCATTGATGACGTTCATCATCGGAACCGGCAGCACCGGAGCGCGATCGCCCACAAGATATTTCCACAACGGCTGCTTGCGCGAGGCCGCAACCGCATGCGCCGCAGCCAGCGAAACCCCCAACGTCGCGTTGGCACCGAGCCGCGATTTGTTCGGCGTGCCGTCCAGCGCGATCAACACGTCATCGAGCCCCTTCTGATCCGCGGCATCGAAACCTGCCAGCGCCTTCGCAATTTCGCCGTTGACGTTGGCGACGGCCTTCAAGACGCCTTTGCCGAGATAACGCGACTTGTCGCCGTCGCGGAGTTCAACCGCTTCGCGCGTACCGGTGGACGCGCCGCTCGGAACGATCGCGCGGCCGAATGCACCATCCGCCAGAGTGACTTCAGCTTCGAGGGTTGGGTTGCCGCGCGAGTCCAGCACTTCGCGGGCGTGGATGGTTTGGATTGTCGTGGTCATTGTCGGCAGTCCCGGTGGATGATTGCTTTTTCGTCATTCCGGGGCTGCCGAAGGCAGAACCCGGAATCGGTGTCGTGGTGCACGTCAGGCCTCAAACCGATTGACTCGCGCCATCCCTGGCGCTCGCCCTTCGGGCCACCTCCGGTGTTCGCGTTGGCTGTCCTGCCAACGCAGCCGGATTCGGGCCTGCGGCCCGCTCCGGAATGACCAAGGCACTGACTGGACTTCGGTGCGGATCAGGGTTTGCTTTCCGCGGCTTCAAGGAACCCGGCGCGCTTGGTCACAGCGTCGAGTTCCTTCAACGTCTCCAGCAACGCTTCCATCTTGCCAAGTGGCCACGCGTTCGGGCCGTCGGATAACGCCTTGTCGGGATCGGGATGGGTTTCCATGAACACGCCCGCGACGCCGACCGCGACCGCGGCGCGCGCCAGCACCGGCACGAATTCGCGCTGGCCACCGGACTTGTTGCCTTGCCCGCCTGGCAATTGCACGGAATGCGTGGCGTCGAACACCACCGGGCAATGCGTGTCGCGCATCACCGCCAGCGAGCGCATGTCCGAGACAAGATTGTTGTAGCCGAAGCTCGCGCCCCGCTCGCACACCATGATCTGGTCATTGCCAACCGCGCGCGCCTTCCCGACCACGTTCTTCATGTCCCACGGCGACAGGAACTGGCCTTTCTTGATGTTGACCGGCTTGCCGACGCGCGCGACCTTCTGGATGAAATCGGTCTGGCGGCAGAGGAACGCCGGCGTCTGCAGCACGTCCACCACTTCGGCGACTTCACCGAACGGCGTGTATTCGTGCACATCGGTGAGCACCGGCACGCCGATCTGTTTCTTCACTTCCGACAGGATGCGCAGGCCTTCTTCCATGCCCAACCCACGGAAACTTTGCGCCGACGTGCGGTTGGCCTTGTCGAAGCTGGACTTGAAGATGAAGGGAATGCCGAGCCTGCCGGTGATTTCCTTCAAGCGGCCGGCCGCATCGAGTTGCAATTGTTCCGACTCGACCACGCAGGGACCGGCGATCAGGAAGAACGGCCGGTCGAGGCCGACTTCGAATCCACACAATTTCACGTCAACACCCCATTGTCATCCCGGCCAGGGAATGGCCGGGACCCAGACCCAAGGACGGGAAAAAACTCATCCCGTCGCTTCCTTCGCGAGCCTCGGCGCGTCGCGCATCGCCTTGTACTCCCGCGCGGCTCGCACGAAACCATTGAACAGG
Source organism: Lysobacteraceae bacterium (assembly GCA_018971925.1). Classification (GTDB taxonomy): domain Bacteria; phylum Pseudomonadota; class Gammaproteobacteria; order Xanthomonadales; family Rhodanobacteraceae; genus 66-474. The sequence goes on from JAGWZT010000111.1 coordinate 2,331, forward strand.
GGATGGCCGTCGCGCGGCGTCGAGGTGAATTCGGGATGGAACTGGCAGGCGAGAAACCACGGGTGTTTCTGCTGCGGCAGCTCCACGATCTCGACCAGGTCATCCACCGACACGCCCGCGATCACGAGACCGGCTTTTTCCAGTCGTTCGCGATAACGGTTGTTGAACTCGTAGCGGTGGCGATGGCGTTCGCGGATGGTGTCGGCGCCGTACAACTCGCGCGCGATCGTTCCCGCCCTCAGCAGGCACTCCTGCGCACCCAGGCGCATCGTGCCGCCGAGGTCGGAATGTTCGTCGCGGCGCTGCACCTCGCCCGCACCTTGCGTCCACTCGGTGATCAGCGCGATCACCGGATCCGCGCAATCGCGGTCGTTCTCGGTGGACCCCGCGCCGGCAATGCCGGCGGCGTCGCGCGCGAATTCCACCACCGCCGCGTGCATGCCGTAGCAGATGCCGAAATAAGGGATGCCGCGCTCGCGCGCGTACTTCACCGTCTGGATCTTGCCCTCGAAACCGCGCTTGCCGAAACCGCCCGGCACCAGGACCGCGTCGGCGTCGTGCAGCACCGCGCCGGGGCCGCGGGTTTCGATGTCTTCCGAGTCGATCCATTCAAGCTGGACACGCGTCGCGTTGTGGATGCCGCCATGGCGCAGCGCCTCGCCCAGCGATTTGTACGCATCCTTGTGCTCGACGTACTTGCCGACGATGTAGATGCGCACCTCGTCCTTCGGGTTTTCGACTGCATCCACGGTGCGCCGCCATTCCGCGAGATCGGCGGGCTTGGCATCCAGGTGCAGGCGTTCGACCACGATGTCGTCCAGTCCTTCCTGGTGCAGCCACAACGGCAGCTTGTAGATCGTGTCGGCGTCGGCCGCGCTGATCACCGCGTTTTCCGGAACGTTGGTGAACAGCGCGATCTTGCGGCGCTCGTTCTCCGGCAGCGGTTCCTCGCAACGGCACACCAGGATGTCGGGCTGGATGCCGAGCGCGCGCAGTTCCTTCACCGAGTGCTGGGTAGGCTTGGTCTTGATCTCGCCGGCGGCCTTGATGAACGGCACCAGCGTCAGGTGCATGAACAACACCTTGTCGGCGCCGCGCTCGATGCGCAGCTGGCGCGCCGCCTCGAGGAACGGCTGCGATTCGATGTCGCCCACCGTCCCGCCAATCTCGACCAGCGCCACGTCGAAGCCGCGCGTGGCTTCGTCGATCGCGTGCTTGATCTGGTTGGTGATGTGCGGGATCACCTGCACCGTGGCGCCGAGATAATCGCCGCGGCGTTCCTTGCGGATCACGGCCTCGTAGATCTTGCCGGTGGTGATGGAATTCTTGCCCGACAGCCGGGTACGCACGAAGCGTTCGTAGTGACCAAGGTCCAGGTCGGTTTCGGCGCCATCGTCGGTGACGTACACCTCGCCGTGCTGGAACGGGCTCATCGTGCCGGGATCGACGTTGATGTAGGGGTCGAGCTTCATCAACGTCACGTTGAGGCCGCGGGCCTCGAGGATGGACGCCAGCGACGCCGATGCGATGCCCTTGCCAAGCGAGGACACCACGCCGCCGGTGACGAAAATCAGGGAGGTCATGGTCGGACCGTTCGTGGAAAGCGACATTCTAGCGGCGACCGTGCGCTTCCGCGAGTGCATATTTGTGCGATCATCAATGATCGCTGCGTAACGAAACGTCACCGTGCTTGTAGGCATTCGACCTCGCGAAGCACCAGAACGGGCTTCCTGCCCTGACTTTCCACAACAGCTTTTTCAAACTGATGCCTGCAATGAATCTTTCCACGATCCCATCACGCATTGCCGCCCTGCGCGGCGTGATGCAGCAGCGCGGCATCGCCGCCTGCATCGTGCCGACCGCCGACCCGCACCTGTCCGAATACCTGCCGGGGCACTGGACCACGCGAGAATGGCTGTCGGGCTTCACGGGATCGGCCGGCACGCTGGTGGTAACCGCCGATTTCGCCGGCGTGTGGACCGACTCGCGCTACTTCTCGCAAGCGGAACGCCAGCTCGCAGGGAGCGGCGTGGAATTGGTGAAGCTGGTCGTGCCGCACACGGCCGAACACGTCACGTGGCTGTGCGCGCACGTGAGCAAAGGCGACAAGGTCACCTGCGCGGCGGACATGCTGTCGCTGGCCTCGGAACGTTCGTTGCGCAAACAACTGGCGGAACACGGCGCGGAGCTGGTCGAGGACGACCTGCCCGGCGCGATCTGGAATGATCGCCCATCGCTGCCGCATGCGCCGGTGTTCGAGCACCCGCTGGAATACGCGATCCATGGCCGCGCCGAAAAACTCGCGGACGTGCGCGAGGCAATGAAGCACGTCGGCGCGAGCCACCATATCGTCTCTGCACTGGACGAGATCGCGTGGGTGCTGAACCTGCGCGGCAGCGACGTGGAATACAACCCGGTGTTCCTGTCGCATCTGCTGATCGATGCGCGCGACGCGACGCTGTTTGTCGAAGCGTCCAAGCTCGACCCCAAGCTGCAAAAGGCAATCGCGGCCGCCGGCATCCGCATCGCGTCGTACGACGAGGTCGGCGACGCGCTTGCGAAACTGCCACCGGGCGCGAAGCTGCTGCTCGCACCCGCCCAGATTTCCGCCGCGACCGCTCGCTCGATTCCCGCTCACGTCAAACTGATCGAAGCACCCGGCCCGATCACTGCCGCCAAGGCGCGCAAAACGGACCGGGAAATGGACCACGTGCGCGAAGCGATGCGCCGCGACGGCGTGGCGCTGGTGCGCGGTGCGCGCTGGCTGGAGCAATCGCTGCGCGACGGCACGCACCTGACCGAACTCGACGTGGACGAAAAGCTGCGCGAACTGCGATCCCGGCAGCCCGGATTCGTCAGCGAGAGTTTTTCCACCATCGCCGGCTACCAGGCCAACGCGGCGCTGCCGCACTACTCCGCGACGCCCGAATCGCATTCCGAACTCGAACCACGCGGCATGCTGCTGATCGATTCCGGCGCGCAATACCTCGGCGGCACCACCGACATCACCCGCATGTGGTGCCTGGGCGAAACCACGCCGGAACAGCGCCGCGACGTGACGCTGGTGCTGAAGGGCGTGATCGCACTGTCGCGCGCGAAATTCCCGCGCGGAACATCCGGACAACAACTCGACGCGCTGGCGCGCGCGCCGATCTGGGCGGCGGGGATCGATTACGGCCACGGCACCGGCCACGGCGTCGGCTATTGCCTCAACGTGCACGAAGGCCCGCAGTCGATCCGGCCGCCGCGCTCGGGCCAGCACCTCGAGGCGATGGATGCCGGCATGATCACCTCGATCGAGCCCGGCATCTACAAGCCCGGACGCCACGGCGTGCGCCTCGAGAACCTGGCCGCGACCCTTCCCGCGGGCGACGGCGAGTTCGGCGAATTCCTGCGATTCGAAACGCTGACGCTGTGCCCGATCGACACGCGCCTGCTCGACCTGTCGCTGCTCGATGCAAACGAGGTCGCCTGGCTCGACCACTATCACGCGACCGTGCGCGAACGGCTCGCGCCGCTGCTGGACGATGCCGCGGATCGCACATGGCTGGATGCGCGCTGCGCACCGCTGGGCGTGGCAAAAGCCGCCTGAACAGACAGCGCGCCCGTCTCAACAGGGAGGGCGCGTTCTGCTAGCTTACGCGGGTTATTTTCCGGAGAGATGCCCTGTGCCGCGCCGATCGATGCCACTGACCCCGCGTGCACTGGCTTTCGCGATCACGCTGGCGGTCGCGCCCGGCATGGCTCTGGCGCAGACGAGCGCGGACGTCTGCCCGCTCGGCGCGTTCACGTGCCCGGTGGTCAAGAACGATTTCGCGCTGTGCAAGAAGAATGACCTGCTGAATTTCTACGAGCCCGGCCTGCCCACCGAGGGCGACCGTGGGGCCAGCTCGTCGCAGGTTTACGGGGACCGCTTTTCGAGTCCCGACAGCAACCTCTTCCATCTCACGGGCAACACCTCGCTGCAGCGTCTCGACCAGTTGCTGCGTTCGGACAGCCTGACCTACAACGCCGACACCACTGCCTACGATGCCGAAGGCCACGTGCGCTACCAGGAACGCGGGATGCTGTTCTCGGCGGACGACATGAAGGGCACCACCGATCCCGAATACGGCGTCGCCAACCACGTGCAATACCAGTTGCTGACCTCGCGCGGCAACGGCGTCGCCAGCCAGGCGATCATGCTGGACCAGGACCGCGACAAGCTGCACGACATGACGTATTCGACTTGTGACCTCCACGACCGCGTATGGGAGATCACGGCGAAAACCATGACCATGAATCGCGACGAGGGCGTCGGCCGCGCCCACGACGTGACGATGCGCCTGAAGGGCGTGCCGTTCCTGTGGCTGCCCTACCTGCGCTTCCCCATCGACCACCAGCGCCAGACG
>JAGWZT010000112.1 GCA_018971925.1 Lysobacteraceae bacterium
TACCCCAGTCAAGGCCGCCGCGTACAAGCAGTTTCTGATCCACTACTCGGAAGAACAGAAGGCGTTGGGACGTTTCGTGCGCATCCCGAACGTGCGCCTTGACGGCCTCATGCAGTGGCTTGATTACAACGGCGTGGTGCCGAGCGACGTGCGCCTGCAAGCGTGGCTCGCATTCGGATTCCTGCTGGTGTGCCTGCTCAACACGGTCGGATTGATGCTGGCGAAGTTCCTGCGTCGCTCCGGTGAACTGAGCGTGCGGCGCGCGCTGGGTGCATCCAGGCGCGCACTGTTCGCGCAACTGCTGACCGAATCCGGCGTGGTTGGGCTGGCCGGCGGCCTCGGCGGGCTGCTGCTCGCGTTGCTTGGCCTGTGGATGGTGCAGCACCGCTCCACCGACTACGCGTCGTTAGCGCACCTCGATCCGGCCATGTTGCTGGTGACGTTCGTGCTCGCGATCGGCGCCAGTCTTTTGGCCGGCATGCTGCCCGCGTGGCGCGCCTGCAACGTCACGCCCGCGTTGCAGCTCAAGAGTAACTGACATGGACATCTTGCCCATTCTCGCCACGTTGCGCCGGCACAAGGTCATCCTGTGGCTGCTGATGCTGGAGATCGCGTTGAGCTGCGCGATCGTCTGCAACGGCGTGTTCCTGATCGTGCAACGTGTGCAGCACATGGGCATGCCCAGCGGCGTTGCCGAACACGAGCTGGTGCAGATCCAACAGGCGCCGATCGCTGTGCCTTCCGATCGTTACGCACGGGCACAGGAAGATCTCGCCACGTTGCGGCAGGTTCCCGGCGTGCAGGCGGTCGGCATGACCAACCAGGTTCCGTTCGGCGGGTTTTCATCGAACGGCAACGTGATGCTCTCGCCCACGCAGCCGCACCGCACGTTGAGCGCGGCGGAATATTTTGGCGAGAACCTGATTCAGACGTTTGGACTGCGCCTGTTGTCGGGGCGCACCTTCGAACCCGATGACTATGTCAATGCCGACACAGTCATCAAATCGCTCGCCGACGGCAGCGGCAAGGACTTCCCGATGCCGACCATCATCAGCAGCGCATTGGCTGAGCGGTTGTGGCCGGGCCAGAGCCCGCTCGGCAAGATGTTCTGGCTTGCGCCCAAGGCCAACTTTCGCGTGGTGGGCGTCGTCGCAACGCTGGCACGCGCGAACGCTTACAAGACGACTACCGCACAATATTCGTTGATCGCACCGTTGCGGATGGGCGCGGACAAGGACCAGAACTACCTGATCCGCACACAACCACGTGATCGGCAGCGCGTGATGGTCGCGGCCGTTGCGGCGCTGAAACGCGCCGATCCGACGCGCGTGATCACGCACGCGCGCACGTACGACGAGATCCGCAACGATTATTTCAAGGACGACCACGCGATGGCGGGCATGCTGGTCAGCGTGATCCTGGCGGTGCTGCTGGTGACGGGGCTCGGCATCGTGGGCCTCGCCAGCTTCTGGGTCGCTCAACGGCGCAAGCAGATCGGCATCCGCCGCGCACTGGGCGCCACCCGCGCCGACATTCTGCGTTACTTCCAGACCGAAAATTTCCTGATCGTCACCCTCGGCATCATGGCCGGGATGGCGCTGGCCTACGGCCTGAGCCTGTGGCTGATGCTGCACTACGAACTGCCGCGCCTGCCGTTGTTCTACCTGCCGGCCGGCGCGCTCGCGCTGTGGGCGATCGGACAGATGGCGGTGCTCGGTCCCGCACTGCGCGCCGCGGCCGTGCCGCCGGTTGTCGCGACGCGGAGCGTGTGATGTTGGCTTACTACCTCGGCCTTGCTCTGCGCAGCCTCAAGCGCAACCCCGTGCTGACGGGACTGATGGTGCTGGCGATCGCGCTGGGCATCGGCGCATCGATGACCACGCTGACGGTGCTGTACGTGCTGTCGGGCGATCCGCTGCCGGGTCGCAGCGCCGACATCTATTACCCGCAGATCGATCCGCGCGACATGAACGGCTATCAGCCCGGCGGCGAACCGGCCGACCAGGTCACCTGGATCGACGGCATGAACCTGTTGCGTGCGCATCGCGCGGACCGACAGGCCTTGATGACCGGCGGCTCGGTGCCGATCCAGCCGACGCAGGCGAACCTCGATGCGTTCTACGCGGATGCGCGCTACACCACCGCGGACTTCTTTCCGATGTTCGAGGTGCCGTTCGAATACGGCACGGCATGGACGGCCGCCGACGATGAACATCGCGCGCGCGTGGCGGTGATCTCGCGCAAGTTGAACGACAAGCTGTTCGGCGGCCAGGACAGTGTCGGCAGAACAATCAACATCAATGATGCCGATTTGCGGATCATCGGCGTGCTCGATGCATGGCGCCCCGACCCGCACTTTTACGACTTGTATCAGGGAACCTACGGCGAGCAGGAAGACGTATTCGTGCCGCTGTCCACGTCACGCGACCTGAAACTGGCGCACAACGGCTCGACGGATTGCTGGGGCAACGGTGCGCCCAGCCAGGACAAGCTGGAGCAGGCGCCGTGTACCTGGTTGCAATTCTGGGTGCAACTCGATACGCCTGCGCAGGCCACTGCATATAAAGCATTCCTCGTCCATTATTCGCAGGAACAGAAGACACTGGGCCGTTTCCAGCGTCCGCCCAACGTGCGCCTGCGCGACGTAATGCAATGGCTGGACTTCCGGAAGGCCGTGCCGGACGACGTGCGCCTGCAGACGTGGCTGGCGTTCGGGTTCCTGCTGGTGTGCCTGGTCAACACGGTTGGCCTGATGCTCGCGAAATTCCTGCGGCGTTCGGGCGAGATCGGCGTGCGCCGTGCGCTGGGCGCCGCGCGTCGTGCTGTGTTCGAACAACTGCTTGTCGAAGCGGGGCTGGTCGGCGTGGCCGGTGGCGTCGGCGGCCTGCTGCTGGCGCAGTTGGGCTTGTGGCTGGTGCGCAGGCAGCCGGCGGATTACGCCAAGCTCGCGTACCTCGACCCGGTGATGTTGCTGGTCACGTTCGCGCTCGCCATCGGCGCGACCTTGGTGGCCGGCCTGCTGCCCGCGTGGCGCGCCTGCCGCGTCACACCCGCCTTGCAGTTGAAGAGCTAGGCCCTGAACATGGACATCCTGCCGATCCTCTCCACGTTGCGCCGCCACAAGATCACCGCGTTCCTGATCGTGCTGGAGATAGCGCTGACCTGCGCCATCGTCTGCAATGCGGTGTTCCTGGTCAACCAGCGCCTGCATCGGATGGACATGCCGAGCGGCGTGGCGATGCACGAACTGGTGCAGGTGCAGGTCTCGACGATCGGCGCGCAGCCGGACGCCGCGGCGCGCACGCAGGAAGACCTGGCGGCGCTGCGCATGATTCCCGGTGTGCGTGCGGTGGCGTTGGCGAACCAGCTGCCATTCACCAACTCATCGACGAATACTTCCATCCTGCTGAAGCCCACGCAGACGCAGCCGACGCTCAATGCAACGCTCTACACCGGCGAGAACGTGAGCCGGGTGCTGGGCACGAGGCTGCTCGCCGGCCGCTGGTTCCAGCCCGACGAGTACCTGGATTTCGCCACCGCGACCAGCAACCAGCAGGCGATCCCGGATGCATCACGCATCGTGATCATCACCCGGGCCATGGCGCAGCGGCTGTGGCCCGGCGAAAACCCGCTCGGCAAGACGTTCTGGTTGGGAAACCGTTTCAATGTGCGGGTGGTCGGTGTGGTCGCGAGCCTGATCCGGCCGTCGTTGTACTGGGGCGACAATAGCGCGCAATGGAGCATGATCCTGCCGTTGCGCATGACGGTGGGCCAGGGTGCCTCCTATGCGCTGCGCACGGCGCCGCAGGACCGCCAACGCGTGATCAAGGCAGCGGTGGCCGCGCTCAAGAAGCTCGATCCCAAGCGCGTGGTCACCGAGCAGCGCACGCTGGACGACGCGCGCGCCGAATTCTTCCAGGGCGACCGCGCGATGACCGGCCTGCTGCTCGGCGTCATCATCGCGCTACTGCTGGTCACGGGGCTCGGCATCGTCGGCCTCGCGAGTTTCTGGGTCGCGCAACGTCGTCGCACCATCGGCGTGCGCCGCGCGCTGGGCGCCACGCGCGCGGACATCCTGCATTACTTCCAGACCGAAAACTTCCTGTTGGCGACGATCGGCATCGTGCTGGGCATGGTGCTGGCGTACGGCATCAACCTGCTGCTGATGCTGCACTACGAACTGCCGCGGATGCCGTGGATGTATTTCCCGATCGGCGCGATCGCGCTGTGGCTGATCGGGCAACTGGCGGTACTCGGCCCGGCCTTGCGCGCGTCGCACGTGCCGCCGGTGGTGGCGACACGCACGGTGTGATCACGCGCACCTATGGCATTGAAGCTGTGCCGGAACCCCGCAATCGCGCACCCTCACCCGGCGCTACGCGCTCGGCTTACGGCCGCCTCTCCCGAAGGGAGAGGGGAAAAGTTTGCGGGGCGCTGCTGGCGCCCCGCTTCCTTCATGATGTCGGCGGTTGCGGCGCCTGGGGCTGTGGTTGCGGCGGCATCAACTTCTGCACCTTGGCCCTGACGCTGCTGTCGGTCTGCACCAGGTTGGCGATCTGCACGTAGCGCTGGGGCGACAGCTGGTGGCTCTCGACAGCGGCTTCCATTTTCTTTTCGCCCGACCGTTGCAATTTGGTGCGGGCATCCGCGGTCTGCGCGGCAGCGAGTTGCGGTTGCAGCGACTGCCGGATGTTTTGCACGTCCACTGCGGCACCCGCGAAGTTCTTCAGTTCGGTGTCGTTCGGGGCGGGCCCGGTTTCGGTTTGCGGTGCAGCGGCGTTGCCCTGGGGAGGTGCCTGCTGCGGGGCGGGTTGGGTTTGCGCGAGCGCTGCGGGCGCCAGCATGGCGATCCCCAGCGACATGGCTACGGCGACGCCTGTACGGTTGGTTCGTCCAATCATTGCGTTGTCCTCATCGGCGAAATGCACGGCGCTGGAAAGCGCCGCACTCACCGTAACGAGGCACGCGAAGCGCGCGCAACCCTGTGCGGGTCGCTGATTCAGGCGCAGGTCGGTTTGCGCTTGAAATCCGAACGGGTCATGAATGAATGGCGGCGTGACTTCACACTTCTGCGTTGCGGCGAACGTCAATCCTGCAACGTCAACAGCGACGCGTTGCCACCCGCGGCGGTGGTGTTGACGGTGAAGGTGCGTTCGGTCGCGAAACGCAAGAGATAGTGCGGACCGCCGGCCTTGGGCCCGGTGCCGGAAAGGTTCTCGCCACCGAACGGCTGCACGCCGACCACCGCGCCGATCTGGTTGCGGTTGACGTAGAGATTCCCGACCTTGGCGCGGCGGCGGATGTGTTCGACGGTTTCATCGATGCGGCTGTGGATGCCGAGCGTGAGGCCGAAACCCGTGGCATTGATGGCATCGATCACCTCGTCGAGTTCGCTGGCCTTCCAGCGCACCACGTGCAGCGCGGGGCCGAACACTTCGCGCGTCAACAATTTGATCGATGGAATCTCGTACGCGCGCGGCGCGAAGAAGGTGCCGTGCTCGGCGTCTTCGGGAAGCTTCGCTGCGTTGATGAGCTTGGCCGAGCCGCGCATCACTTCGGCATGTTCTTCCAGCGAGGCGCACGACGGTTGGTCGATCACCGGGCCGACGTCGGTGGAGAGCAGCGCGGGATCGCCGACCTTCAATTCATCCATCGCACCCTTCAGCATGTTGATGACGTGATCGGCGATGTCTTCCTGCACGAACAGCACGCGCGCGGCCGAGCAACGCTGGCCGGCGGAATCGAACGCCGAGGTCATCACGTCCTTGACCAGTTGCTCCGGCAGCGCGGAAGAATCCGCGATCAGCGCGTTCTGGCCGCCGGTCTCGGCGATCAGCGCCGCGATCGGCGCATTGCGTGCGGCCAGCGTACGGTTGATGGTCCACGCGGTTTCGGTTGAGCCCGTGAAGCACACGCCTGCGATTTCATCGCGCGTCAGCAGCGTGTTGCCGATCACCGAGCCGCGGCACGGCGCGTACTGCAACACTTTTTCCGGCACGCCGGCCTGATGCAGCAATTTCACCGCCATGCAGCCGATCAGCGTGGTGGGTTCGGCGGGTTTGCAGATCACGCTGTTGCCCGCGGCGAGACCAGCGGCGACTTGTCCGGTGAAGATCGCCAGCGGGAAATTCCACGGACTGATGCACACGAACACACCGCGCCCGCGCAGGAACAATTGGTTCGATTCGCCGGTCGGGCCGGGCAGGTATTCCGGCTTGCCGAACAGCTTGCGCGCCATCGCCGCGTAGTAGCGGCACATGTCGGCGGCTTCGCGGATTTCGCCGATCGCGGCGGGAATGGTCTTGCCGGCTTCGCGGACGCACAGCGCGATCAGCTCGCCACGATTCTGTTCGATCAGGTCGGCCGCGCGCTCGAGGATTTTTGCGCGTTCGTCCGCAGGCGTGTCGTCCCATGCCGGTTGCGCGGTGACGGCATTGTCGAGCGCGTGCAGCAACGTTGTGGCATCGGCATCGCGCGACTGGCCGACGACGACGCGGTGGTCGGCCGGGCTGGTGACGTCGCGTTGCGGCTGGGCGGATTGCGCGCCCGGTACCAACGGTTCCGCGTGCCACGGACCGCGCTTGGCGTTGACCACCGTGGCCAGGGATTTCAGTTCGTCGTCGTTGGCAAGATTGACGCCCATGGAATTCTTCCTCAAGCCGCCGTACAGGTCGACCGGCAACGGAATGCGGGGATG
>JAGWZT010000113.1 GCA_018971925.1 Lysobacteraceae bacterium
TGTCGATACGCGCTCGGCATCGGGGTTGAGCGTATCTTCCACGCGACGCGCGGCAGAGTGCACATCAAGCAATGTTCCATAGGCATCGAAGATTGCAACAGCAGGAACTGACACGGTACCTCCTTAGCTTTGGGGCGACGCCACGGCTCGCCGCCATCCCTCGATACTCATGGCGTCGGCTTCGCGCAGCAGGTAAAGCGCAAGACAAGCCGCGAGCATGGGCCACGCCGCAAAAAACATCAGATTTTCGCTCGCGTAGGGATGCAGGTATTGCGACCACGCTGCCAGCGTAGACGCTCCGTGGAGCACGAGCACAGCAGCATAGGTAAAGCGACGTGCAACACCGAGCACGAAGGCCAGCAGCAGAAGCAGCTCAAGGACGCCGATCAAAAGAAAGAGGGCTGGGCCCAGATGAGGCATCGCGTAGAAGTGGCTGACTACACCTGCGACGTGCCCGGGCCGGAGTAACTTGTCGAGGGTCCACATCAGCATAACCAAGAACACTGTGGAGCGAAGCACGAGCAATGCCCAGCCGAGGCGTCGTTGAAGGTTCATGCCGTTCCTCTCGCAGGGATGAAGCGCCGCCCGCTCGCGCGGGCGGCAGCGTCCTCATGCGGCGCGCTTCCAGGCTTCGGTGGAGAACTCCGGGTTGGTTTTGGTCCCGGTCAGGTGATTGACGTAGTTGCTCAAGGTCTTCATCGCGACTCCCAGCACCACCTCGATGACTTGGCGCTGGGTGAAACCCACGTCAAGAAACGCTTGCAAAGCCGCCTGCGGAACAAAGCCGCGGTCGCGTACCACCTGGCGCGTGAATGTGGCCAGCGTGTTGAGCCGCGCATCCGGCAGTGGCTTCATCTGCCGAAGTGCGTCGACCACGGCATCCGGAACCTTCACCATCTTGCGTGCGATCAACGAATGCGCAGCGACACAGAATTCGCAGTTGTTTTCGGTACTGATCGCGATCAGGACGACTTGGCGTTCCACGGGCGTGAACGAGGTCTTGTCGAAGTGGGCCGAAAGATCGAAATACGCCTGCAGTGCTGCCGGGGCCTCGGCGAGATTGCCGTACAGGTTGGGGATGAATCCGAGCTTGGCCTTGGCGGCTTCGAGCAAGGGCTTGGCGGCGGCGGGGGCCGACTGAAGTGTATGGGTGGTGAACTGGGTCATGATGCAACTCCGGAAGGATCGAAAAGTGGGCGTGCTTGCGGCACCTGTCCAGTGTCGTGTGCACCGCCGTCTCGAACCATGCTCGACACGCGCGTAAACTTGCCCGATCGTCTCATCGGAGCTTTGTGTGGATGACCTCAGCGCGTTGATGCGTCACCTGCATCTGGAGACGCGGGTCTTTCATCGCAGCGAACACTGTGGCACTTGGGTGCTGGATGCCGACTACGAGCGCAAGGCGATGTTTCACCTCGTCGCTGCGGGCGAGTGCGTCATGCAGATAGGCGAATCGCGGCGAGAGATTCCCCTTGCGGCCGGCGATACCGTGATGTTTGCGCGTCCCGCCAGCCATCGGGTAATTTCGGCGTGGGATTCGGGGAAGGATGCGACCACACTGCTGTTGTGTGGCTATTTCGAATTCGCTTCGCCACTCGCCACGGTCCTGCTTGCCTCCCTACCCACCCAAGTCGTGTTGCGAAAGGGCTCGGACGGTGGCGATGCCGCGTCGTTGTTGACCCTCATCATGCGGGAAGCCGCCACCGAGGCGCCCGGTAGCACCGCGATCATGGACAAGCTGGCCGACGCGTTGTTCATCCAAGTCCTGCGGCATTGTCTCTTGCATGGGCAGGTGCGCCACGGGGTACTGGGCACCCTCAAGGATCCACACCTGGCTGAGGCGCTGCTGGTCATGCATCAGGACCCTGCTGCTGACTGGACCCTCGACAAACTTGCACGTCGCGTGCACATGTCGCGAGCCACTTTTGCGCGGCACTTCGCGAGCGTCGTGGGTATGCCGCCCATGGCTTACCTCACCTGGTTGCGTATGCAGGCCGCGCACGAAGCCCTGACGGAACGTAGGGTCACTGTGGCACAGGCATCGGAAATCGCCGGATACGCGACCGATGCCGCGTTCAGTCGCGCTTTTAAACATGCGTACGGATACTCGCCGGGCTCACTGCGTGTCGTGAGCTTCGCTGACATTCATGAAAGCTCGAAATAAGGATCAGGGTGGCGCCGTGAATCCACCGCACGGCAGATCGTTGCATCCGCCCCCTGCACTCGTCGCACGCAAGGGGCGTGCAGGGCCAGCTCTCTGGTTCGCGTGTATGGCACGACTGCCTGACGTCTTCAATCAGTTTTACAGGCAGGTGGGCGCGGTTTCAGGCAACCGGATGCCTGGTTCGTGACTGTACGCGCCGCCGGGACTGGGGCGCCACCGTTTTCGGTTTCATTTCCAGAATAGGGCATTGACCTTCACTGCCCGCACAGAGGTTCAATAGCAGACGCAGTTCGTCACGCAGGTGGTGCAAGGTGCGCACACGCCGGGTCACGGCCTCAAGCTTGTTGTGCGCCAGGCGCCGCGCTTCCGCGCGCGCGGTGGCGGGGTGGTCGCGCAGTTCCAGCAACTGGCCGATTTCCGCCAACGTGAAATCCATGGCTTGGGCCCGGGAGATGAAACGCAGGCGCTCGAGTTCGGCTTCGGTGTAGTAACGGCGACCGCCACCACCGCGTAGCACCCGACGCATCAGGCCGATCCGCTCGTAGTAACGCAGGGTGTCGGTGCTCATGCCGGCCTGGGCGGCGGCATCCCCGATGCGGTAACCGCTCATGGGACTCCGGCTCCGGTAACAAACCGCTTGTGCATCTGCATCAGCGCGCGTGGTCCTTGCGCGACCAGTTTTCCGTCCACCACCAGCGCTGGTAGCCGGGTGATGTGCAATCTTGTCGCCGCCTCGAGGTGCGTGGTCGCATCAATCCAGCGCACCCGACCGGAAGGATGAAGGGCTTCATCGCCACCGCCGCAGGCCGTGCAGAAAGGGTTGTAGTACAGCTCGGCGGACACCGTAGTGGAAATTCTCAAAAGAGCTTGACTTGGAGTTTACTCCAAGTGCGAAACTGTGTCCGCGCACCGAAACGAAGGCGATGAAACCGCTTCCCGCGGGGCGACGAAGTCTGATGACGAACGTATGGAGAAACCCAAAATGAAAACCGCACATTTCAGCATCCAGAGCATGCATTGCAACGGCTGCGCCCAGACCATCCAGCACACCCTGGAGCGGCAGGAAGGTGTCCAGAGCTGCTCGGTGTCGTTTGACGAGGGTATCCGTCGATCCTGAAGCGAGAGACTGCTCGGCCGTACCAAACGGGCCGCTCCTTCACCTCTTAAGCAGATGTTTGCTTTCCCGCGACGCCCGTCCTGATGTCCTTGAAAACTTCGCTCGCTTGAATTGCCGCCGCTCTGCGATCACCCAGATCCACCAAGACATCCAGAGCAACGAGAAGCTCTCGGGCAGTCGATGGCGGCAGTGGCTGCGTCTTCTGCGAAAATTGTTGAATCAAGCCAGAAAGTCGCGCGACCATTGTTGTGGCTCGCCAACCGGCCGGCAGGACCTCCGAACGCGGAAGCACCATGTGAAGGTGCTGAACAAACCGCTCTACTGGATAGTTTTGGATGGCACGCTCACACAGCGTCAAGAAGGCCGATGTGACTGTCGGGATACGGCCATGCGTCTCCAGAAATGGCTCGATCAACGGATAGATGACCTCAACATCTCGCCAATCACGATTGGCAAAGCGCGCCGCACCCATCGCGTCGTCGACGCTGATGAAGAAAAGCACCCTCACGGTTTCGACGAGATCGATTTCACTGGTCGATACGCCGTGTCTGGCAAGGTCTCGCCAGCTTCGATGCAAAAGCAGTCGCGGAACAATTGACTTGAGTATTGTGAGCGGACGTTCCGGAAGAACGGGTTCGTCCATGATGTCGCTGGCCAGATGTCCGACGAAGCTGCGAATCAGCGAAGCAAACGTTTCGTCATCAGACGCGGCCGCCGGCTCGACGAAGCGTTTGACGGCTTCATCTGGCTCCAAGTGCAATGCCACGCGCGCGAGGAAGCGGTAGAGCTCGTGTCGCCAGTCGAATAGTTGGATCTCATCTGCTTCGAACGCATCTGCTCTTCCACGCGACCAAATCGGACAATGCCGCTCGACAGTCCACGCAACCAATTCATCACACCACGCGAGGAAACAGTCGCGCCGCAATCCATCGGCCATTGCCGAAGCCACTGGGAGGCTCGATAGCACCTTCGCGAGGAGACTGGGACTGAAATCGATCGTTGGGTGCTGCCAGTCAACAACAGCATCCCTACCGTGTCTGCCTCGAGCAATCTGAGGTCCATTGGATCTCTGGATCCACGCAGGAGGCAATTCGGGCATGCGCGCAACTTGTGCGTCGGTATCTGCATATTTTGTCAACGAGGCCTCAATGGCTCTGGCGACTCGCTCGCGTTCACGCTGTTCGCGATCATTCGGCGCAATGTCATACGGATAGTGCTCAATCGTGGCGAGCGCGTTCGCCAACCTGAGCCCTATCCAGGCAATAGCGGGTTCATCGTCCCAAACTGAAATCAGACCGTTCACAGCCTCGGTCACGATCTGGTCGTATGGATGCGCCGTCAACTGAATCAATGCCTCCAGCGCTTGTTGCCGAAACGCCTCGCGCCTCAGTAGTCCGGCCAAGCCACGGCAGGCGTATAACACCGGGTGGTGCAGCAACACCGAACCACGGAAGAACAAATCATCTGGTGCCTCGCGCGTCAACCATGCCCGCAAACACACTTCGGCTGCCCAATCGATATCTTCTGCCGAGGCTGTCCGACCAAAGCACACGACGACTGCAGCCACCCCCGACACAGCTGCTTGCTTCTGATGGATTGGATCGATGTGCGGGTGCGCTTCGCTGAACAATGAAGGTGCATCCAGTCGCCTCGCATCTCCAAGTGCGTCTGCTACAGCAAGACGGTCAGAAATCGTACGCTTCTCGAAACTGTCGTGGACCCAGTTCAGGAGGCGGAGGTTCTCCTCCATGGTCGCTTGGTGTTCCTTGATTGCCTCTATGTCCGCTCCTTGTGCTTTCGGGTTCTCCATCTCAATGATGAAGCCTGAACCGTCTTGCTTCAGAGTTGCACGATAGTTCTCGCGCTTCCCGATCTCGGCCCAAATCTCCGCAGTTCGCCGCAGATGTTCGACTCTGCCTGCGTCCTCACGCTCCTCCTCATAGTCGAAGGGGAGATCCGAAGCGAAGACGCCTATTGCTTTTGACGCGCTCTCGGCCAATTTGTCATCGGACAGGACGCATAAGGAGGCGAGCCACCGAAGTTCTTGCTTTCGGCATTTTCGACTGTTTAGGCGTACGACCGCTTCGTGGTGAATGCGATCGTGCGGCTGAAACCCGATCAGATTGCTTGAGTAACTACCCATCTCCTGGACGTGTCGCTCGATGTCCCACTTCCAGAGTCGCTGGCTCGTCAGCAACGGCAGCGTCACCTCCGAGCGGTGCTGTGTTTCCACAGCCACGGCGCAAGCCACGCCGAGTGCGCCCACGGAGGTGTGCCCTTCGAGCACGAGCTTGAGCACTTCGTCGACAGGTCGACCATTTTCAGTCTCTCGAAATGCCCAATCCTCCAGCGCCATAAGGCCGGAACCGACTGCATGTGAGCCCCAGATGCCACGAGACCACAGGAACTGATGGGATGCGCCCCAGAACGTCTGTTCTCCCCAAGGGAATGCAAGCGTCAGCGGCAGCGGTTTTGCCCTGCGATCCCAATCAAGCTCATTCAGTTGTCGCCAAGCAGTCGTGGCGTGGTTGGTCAGCTCGCGCACCAGGCGGCGCGCTTCGTCGGGTGCGGCAGCAAAGAGTGAAGAAAATGGCTGACGCGTGGGGGCGCAAGGGAAATAGGCGTGCTGGTCGTCAATGGACAAAGATTGCCAGTCGTTGTGTGGGATGTAACCGTAGCCGATTCCTCGCGACTGCCTCATTCGCTCTTCCGGCAATGGGCGCATCATGAAGTGCAGGATGAAGTCCACAAGCTCGTGCGAGCACGCATCACTCAGAACGGGGGCGTAGTCGATTACCTCCTTGTCGGCATCGTGCGGCGCGCGCTCGAGCGTCTGCAATGCGGCCAGGTAATCCTTGATCTGTACGGGATACGCCCTGCCGGCACGCAAGAGCGTTGACCGTAGGCGAGACTCCAGCTCCCCTGCAACGCCATACTCAAGCTGGGCCCATTCGCCATGATCTTGGGGAAACGTGTTTGCGTGAAATCGTGCTTCGAGGTCGACGAGCCATGACTTCACTATCGCCAGAATGTGCGCCGACACCGGGTTGGCCACGTCGGCCCATATGTTTTGCCAGACTTCAAAAACGGAGAGCACTTCGGACCGGGTCATTACCGGGATCTGATCGATGTGCTTGACGAGCCAAACGCACAAGCGCCGCCACTGAGCGATATCGGACGGCAAAGCGAGCGCATCCGCAAGGCGCAGGCGCTGGGCCAGGTCGATACCGGGAAAGCGGTCGCCATCCAGTGCCAGTGGGTTCGGCTTTGTCTTCTCAGCCTGGTACCAGACAACAAGCTTCGAGACACGCTTGGAACTGGCCGCGAGCACCGCATCGTTGTAGATCGTCTCGTGACTATCAAAATCCGGCAATCCGAAGGGGCCGAGCAG
>JAGWZT010000114.1 GCA_018971925.1 Lysobacteraceae bacterium
GGCGGGATCGAACCGCCGACCTCAGCATTATGAGTGCCGCGCTCTAACCGTCTGAGCTACCTAGCCGAAACCTGCCGCGTCGCTTGCGCCAACGGGCAGCGCCGGGCCACCGGAGGGCAACCATGGCGTGCAGCGGCGCAGGGAGCCGGTCAGTCTAACGAACCCCTTTGTGCTGTCAAGCTTCGGGCGGGCGGCCCATGCACGGCAGGTATAATTCACGCCGTCTTTCCTGCGGTTCACGGGCTGGCCGATGCGGCGCTTCCACCTTGCAGAACCGCTGGTGATGCTCGCGACCGTGGTGCAGTGGCTGGTGCTGTCGATCTTCACCGGCGCGATCGTCGGCGTCGGTTGCACGATTTTCCTGCGCGCGCTGTTCGCGACCGCGGGGCGCGCATACGCGGCGCCGTTGTGGCTGCAGATGGCGCTGTTGCCGGTCGGCGGCTTCGCGAATGGGTTGTTGTTGCACTACGGCTACAAGCTGCGCCGCAGTACCTTCAATGACAACGCGATCGTCGCGGTCAACGAACAACACGGCAAGTTGCCGTTCCGCACGATGTGGATCAAACCGGTGGCGGCGCTGATCACGCTGGGTTGCGGTGGCTCGGCGGGCAAGGAAGGGCCGTGTTCGCACATCGGCGCCAGCCTCGCGGCCACGGTCGGACGCTTGCTGCGTTTGAACCCGGAAATGCGCAAGCGCCTGTTGGCGTGCGGTGTCAGCGCGGGTTTTTCCAGCGTGTTCGGCACGCCGATCGCAGGGGCGATCTACGGCGTCGAGATGCTGGCGATCGGCCGTATCCGGCACGATTTCCTGTTTCCCGGCATCGTTGCCGGCGTCACCGCGTTCGAGGTGTCGCGGTATCTGGGCGTGCCGTATCCGCAATATCACATCGCGTTCACCGGCGACTTCACCGAATTGCTGTTCCTGAAGACGGTGGTGATCGGGATTCTGTGTGGCGCGGTGGCGTGGTTGTTCGTGGAGTTGTTGCGCCAGGCCCGCAAGCTGTTCGGAGCGTTGAAACAGCGTTACGACCTGTGGCCACCGCTGATGCCCACGCTCGGTGGCGTGGTGCTGGCGTTGCTGATCCTCGCGATTCCGAACCAGTACCTGGGACTGAGCCTGCCGCTGATGGATCGCGCGCTGCACGGCGACGCCATGCCGTATCTCGGTTTCCTGTGGAAGGCGCTGCTGGTCGCGATCACGCTCGGGTCGGGCTTTTACGGCGGCATCGTCACGCCGCAGTTCGTGATCGGAGCGGTCACCGGTGGCGCGTTCGCGCATTTCCTTGGATTGAACGCGGCCCTGGGTGCGGCGGTCGGGCTGGTCGCGGTGGTGGCGTCGGCATCCAACGCGCCAATCGCGGCGATCCTGATGGGCATTGAATTGTTCGGCGCTGATTCCACCTTGTACGTTGCCGGCGCCTGCGTCGCCGCGTACCTGATCATCGGGCACCGCAGCGTGTATCCCGAACAGCAGATCGCCTATTCGAAATCTTCGTGGATATTCGCGCGCGCCGACTTGCCGGTCGGGCAGGAAAAAGTGCGGTTGTCCTACGGCCTGCTGCGCTGGTGGCGGATGCGGCGCAGGCGCGCGCAACGCATCGAGAATGCCGACTCGTGAGCTGCGGCGCCTCGTTTATACTAGCCACCCCGGCGCACGTCGCGTGCCGCGCCCGACAGCGCGCTCGCAGCCCGGCTGGTGGTTTTGTGGGTGGCTGCGATTGTCCGATGCGCGATCGCGCGAGCAGAACCGGGGAGGCAGGGATGCCGACCGGACGATTCCACCAAGGATGGGTTACTCAGAAATTTCCAATACGCGCTCGTAGCTCAGCTGGATAGAGTACTGCCCTCCGAAGGCAGGGGTCGTGGGTTCGAATCCCGCCGAGCGCGCCAGTTTCTTGAAGCGTTCAACCGAAATGCAGATCGCGATGGGGTCCGAAACGGCCATTGCGATCGACATGACTGTCCATGGACAGGGTCGAAGCTTGGCAAGTACCTCCCGGGCCATCCGGGAGGTACTCGTGCTCGTTCAGAAGTTTTGACTGAACCGGATGCCGATCGTGCGTGGATTGATGAAGCCGGTGTACACCTGCCCATTCGGATACGTCGTCGAAACACCATGCGCGGCGCAGGTTTCCGGCTTGCACTCGCTGTACTTGTACAGCTCTCCGCGTTCGTCGAAGGCGTTCTGGACGAACACGTCCAGCGACCAGTTGTTCTTCTGCATGCCGGCGGAAAGATCGACCGAGTTGTAGGACGGCAGGTCTCCCAGCAGGTTGCGCGGGACGAGGCGCAAATCGGTCGTGCGCTGGCCGACGTGTACCCAGGCTGCCTGGACATACGCGTCGTTGCCAGCGAGGTCGAACGCGTAGCGCGCGATCAGGTTGCCCTTGAAGTGCGGCGTGATCGGCAAGCGCGTGCCTGCCGGCGCCTCCGGCCCGTCCACCACCGCGCCGGTCTGGGGGTTGATGGAGCCGGGCGGGCAATTGGTCACCGGACTGCCGTTGCTGTCCGTGAACCCGCAATAGTTGGAGCTCAAGCGTGCCTTGTAAAACCCCACGCCTGCGCTGAGGTTGAGGTTGTAGGTGGCTTGCCAATCCAGTTGCGATTCCAGTCCATCGATCCGCGCCGAGTTCACGTTGCGGATGATCGTCAGCCCCGGTGGCACCAGGATGTTGTACTGGAAGTTGTCCCAGTTCTCGCGGAACAGCGCGCCGTTGAACGACATCCGGTTGTCGAACCAGGTGGTCTTCCAGCCCAGCTCGACGTTGGTCAGGAAATCGGGTTGGTAGGGGACCGTGCCGGCGGCGCGATTGACGCCGCCCGGCCGGAAGCCTTCCGAGCGCGTGACGTACACCATCGCGGTCGGTGAAATGTTCCAGGTCAGGTTGACCTTGTGCAGTGAACCGCTGTCGCGCGTGTTCTTGTCGAAATCCAGGCAGGGCGCACCGAAGAACCCTGCCTGCGAGACGCACCCGGCCTCGCCGTAGGACGCTCCGGACGAGAAGCCCTTGCTGTATCCGTAGAAACCGAGCAGGTGGTCGCGGGTGCGGTAGTAGCGTTCGCCGAGCGTCAGGGTGAGCTTGTCGGGAACGATGTCGTACGACACCTCGCCGAACAGGGCCTTGCTGCTGTCGAAGCGCATCTCGCGGGTCAGCCAGATGGTGTTGGGCCAGCCGGTGACCGACAGTGAATCGGCCAGGCCGTCGACCTGGTAGTCCTGCTGGATGTCGTGCTTCTGATTCTGCGTGAACGCGCCGGCGACGAAGCGCAGCCGATTCTCCGCGGGCGAGGCGATCCGCAGTTCGTTGCTGTTGAAGGAATACCCGTCCCGGCCGCTGATGTGCTGGGCCGGATTGATCATCGCGCCGCTGTTGTCCGTGTAGTACAGGCCGTATCCAGACAGGGTGTCGTACCAGTAGCCGTAGTCGGTGTAATCGGAGGTTTGCTCCTGGTTGCGCCGGAGGTGCCCGTAGGCGTAGGTCACGTCGAAGTTGCCGATCTTGCCCTGCACGGTCAAGGCCGCCTGCCACCAGCGATCATCCACGCCTTCCGGGTAGAAATGGCTCAGCGAGAGGTCGCCGACCACGGGGTCGCTCGCGAAGTTGCCGTGGGCAATCGTTTGCTGGCCCATCAGCGTTGGACTGATCGACCAGTTGTCGTTGAGGTCGATCTTCAGCTCGGCACGCGCGCCCTTGGTGGTGACGTCGTTGTAGTGGTTCTGCGCGCGGCTCGGTGAGCACACCAGTTTGGCGGCCGGCGTGCAGTTGTCGGCATTGCTCAGGGTGATGCCCGAGGACGGGAAGGTGACGGTGCCGGGCTTGTTGTCGATGTAGCCGGCGTCGTGCTCCCGCCACCCGACCAGGCGGATGGCGGTACGCTCGTTGATGGGTATGTTGAGCATGCCCTCGAAGGTGTCGCCGATGCCGCCGTGCGACACCTGGTTGGCAGACAGGGTGTAGTTCGCCGCGAACCGGCTGGGGTCGGGCTTGTTGGTGATGATGCGCAGCGCGCCGGCCTCGGCGCTGGCGCCGTACAGCGTCCCCTGCGGCCCCTTAAGGACTTCGACGCGCGCGATGTCGTACATGTGGATGTCGACCGGGCCCTGGATCGTCGTGACCGGCTGGTCGTTGAGGTACACGCCCACGGTCGGCTGGGATCCGGAATGGTTCCGGTTGCTGCCGTCGGTCACCCCGCGCATGTAGATCGCGGCGAAGCCCGGGCCCGCCTGCACGCCGCCGCCGCCCGACTGGAACGTCACGCCGGGCAGGTATTGAACGTAATCCTTGAAGTCTTGCACGTGCAGGGCCTGCAGCTGGTCGTTGGCCAGTACGTTCATGCTGATCGGAACCTTCTGCAGGTTCTCGGTGCGCTTCTGCGCCGTCACCACCACCGTGCCGAGCGTCTTGATCTTTTCCGTCCTGGGCTTTGAAGCCTGCGCCGTGGCGGACGCTTGTGGTTGCCCGGCGGCGGGCTCGCCAATCGGTTCCGCGCTTTGCGCCAACGCCGGTGTCGCCAGCGCCACGCAGATTGCCGCTGCCAAAGGCAACCTGGTCCAGCTCGCCCCATGCGTCCCCGCACCACGTCCGAATCTGCTCATGTGCACAACCCCCAAAAGTGGATGAATCCGATCCCTCGTCTTTGTTTACTCCCCGATGGATGCCGCAGGGTACGCCTGCAGCACCGGCCCCAACGCCGCCTGCAATGGCCCCAACCACGCCGCGTAACGCCGCCAGTGATCCAGACCGTCACGATAGATCGGCCGGCGCACCTGCTCGGAACTTGCCGTGCGCACCGGCCTGTGGTTGTCGAAAAACCGCAGGCAGGCCGGCTCGAACGCCAGGCCGCAATAATCCAGGATGCGCCGCACCTCGGCCTCGGTGTCCTCGACCAGCCGCTCGTAATGGACGCGGCAGACCCGCCCGGGCAACACGGCATCGAAATGCGCCATGAGTTCCACGTAATCGCGGTAATAGCGCCCGATGTCGTCGAGGCTGTAGCTGAAGCCCTGACCACGTGCGAAATGTTGCTTGAAGATCGAAAAGCCGCACGCCATCGGGTGCCGCCGCGCGTCGATGATCTTCGCATTCGGCAGGATCAGCTGGATCAGGCCGACGTGCATGAAGTTGTTGGGCATCTTGTCGATGAAGAACGGCTTGCCCGTCTTGCGCTGGATGCGGGTTGCGGCGAGGTAGCGTTCGCCGAGGGCGCGCAACGCCTCCGAATCGAGCGCGGCCAGCGCATGGTGATACGGCATCTCCGCGCTGCGCGCGGCTTGCCGGCGGAGCTCGCCCGTGAGCGTCGTGAGCTCCGGCAACTCCATCGTGCCCTCGGCCTGGCTGTGGCTGGCGAGGATCTGCTCGATCAGGGTCGAGCCTGCGCGCGGCAGGCCGACCACGAAGATCGGGTCCGGCGCCACGCACCCGGATCCTGCGCGCTCCGCGAAGAACTCGCGCGTGTAATGTTTGCGGATGTAGGCAACCCTGGACGTGGTCTCGCCGGCATCGTAGGGAAGCTGCGCGCGGCGGATCGCGTTGCCCCGGGCGTAGTGGCGAAACGATGCCGCGCAGTCGTCGGCGTCTTCCAACGCCTTGCCCAGCGCAAACTCGAGGTGCAGCCGATCTTCGTCGCACAAATCGCTCCGTGGCAACTGCCGCCGCATCGCCGCAAGGTCAGCGGCGTCGAACCGGAACAGCTTCAGGTTGGCGAGGCTCCACCATGCCTCCCCGAACGATGGCTCCAGCTCGACGCAGCGACGGTAGGCTGCCACGGCCTGCTCGACGTCGCCGGCCGTCTTCAACGCGTGCCCGTAGCTCAACCAGAGCTTCGCCGCATCCGGGTGTTCTCGCACCAGCTCGGCGTAAATCCCGAGTGCCGGTTCGTAATCGCCGACCCTGCACAGCACCGCGGCCTTGAGGTTCCGGCAGCCGGCGTGCGCGGGGTCCAGCGTCAGCACCCGATCGATCTCGGCCAGCGCCTCCTGCGGCCGGTTGCTCCGGTGCAGGACCAGCGCGTAGTTCCAGCGCGCCTCCAGGAAATCGGGAGCAAGTTCCAGACAACGCCCGAGCAGATGCGCGGCGTCTTCGTTGCGTTCCAGGCGCGCCGCCACTTCAGCCAGCATGCGCATCGCGACGACATCGGTCGGTGCTTGTTGCAGGCGCTCGCGCAGCAACGCCTCCGCCTCCGGGATCCGGTCCGCGACCATCGCGTCGGCGGCGGCCAGCAACTCCCGGTCGCGTGTGGAATGACGCACGTGGTCGAGGTACGCCGCATGCGCGAGTTCGCGCTCGCCTTCCGCCCACAGTGCGTCACCCAGCAACCGCCACGCCTGCGGCAGGCCGGGGTTCGATTGCACCGCACGGCGCAACGCGGCAATGGCGTCGCGGCCCCTTCCGCACCGAAGCAGCGCCAAGCCGAGATCGAACTGGATTTCGCCCCGGTCCGGGAAAGTTTTCGCGAGCCGATCGAGGGTGTCGACAGACCGCGGAAGATCCCCCTGCAGCGAGTACGCTTCCGCCAGCAACTGCAGGGCCACGGGATGTTCGGGGACCACCCGCAGGACTTCGCCGATTTGCTCGACGGCCAACGCCGGTGCGGTCCGCAGGAGTCGTCGGGCATGGGCCAGCGCCTGCTGCAGGGAACCGGTGGCCGGTGCT
>JAGWZT010000115.1 GCA_018971925.1 Lysobacteraceae bacterium
TCGAGTGCCTTGTAATAGTCGACCCAGCCGAAATGCTGCTGGCGCGCCAGCTTGCGCAGCATCGCATTGGTTTCGGAGATCGCCGGCCTGGGGTCGATCCGGGGGCGCCACGGATAGCGCGCCGCCGGCAGCAGCGAACACAGGATCACCCGAATGCCCTCGGCGCGCGCCAGCAGCGCCATCGAACGGATGTTGCCCACGATCTCCCGCGGCGACGTCGGACCGGTATTCCGCGCGATGTCGTTGGTGCCGGCGAGGATCACCACCACGGCGGGCTTCAGGTCCAGCACGTCGGCACGGAATCGCAGCAGCATCTGCGGTGTGGTCTGCCCGCTGATGCCGCGATTGATGTACTCGCGGCGGGGACTCGGGCTTGCCGAAGCGTGCGGCCACGCGTCGGTGATCGAATCGCCGAGGAACACGATGCGGGGCCGGTCAGGTGCAGGCGGTGGCAGGGCCGCGTCCGCGGCGTGGTAGCGCGTGGTGCCGGCAAACGCATGCCAGTCGGTCACGCCGGCGCCCTGCGCCGGACGCGCGGCAAGCGTTCCGCAGATGATCGCGGACAGCAAGAACTGCAACCCGAGTCGGCTCACCCTGTGCATACGCAAAATCTCCTCTCGGATGCCAGGCCCTGTCCACCACGAAACAAGTATCGCACAGGCTCGCACATCTTCCATGCACCTCACCGAAAGCGAAATTGCACATGGATGGTGTGCGGGAAAGCTTGATTCCGCCGTAGCGGATCATTTTTCGGTATCGCCGCGCTCGATCTTGCCGACGAGGTTGTAGAGGATGCGCGAATCCTCGGCGTCCAGCGTGTCGCCGCCCATGCCGCGGAAGTGGTTGTGGAACGCGCGCACCGCCGCTTGCGGATCATCCAGCGAATAGCCGATCGCGGTCAGGGCCATCCACGGGTCGAAACCGGTCGGCGGGTCGGGCAGGGTGGCGATCGGATCGGGCCACAGGCCGAAACCGTTCGCCGCCAGCGTCGCCCACGGGAACAGCGGGCCCGGATCGTCCTTGCGTTCCGGGGCCATGTCCTGGTGGCCGATGATCTGTGCGCGCGGGATGTACCAGCGCGTGGTGATGTCGGTCAGCAGTCGGATCAGGCTGTCGATCTGTTGTGGTGGAAACGGCACGTGGCCGTTGTTGTCGATCTCGATGCCGATGGACGCCGAATTGACGTCGGTGATGGTGCCCCAGCGCCCGCCGCCCGCGTGCCACGCCCGGTCGACGTCGCTGACCAATTGGTAGATGCGGCCATCCCGGCCGACCAGGTAGTGCGCGCTGACCGGGCCACCGCTGTTGGCGGTGCGCAGGGTGTCAAGCGACTGCGCGACCGAATCCTGGTCGGTGAAATGCAGCACGATCAACTGCGGCTTGCGGATGTCGTAGTTCTTCGATGGCACCCACGTCGCCAGCGGATTGCGCGGTGGCAGTGGCGCGCAGGCGACCAGCAGCACGAGTGCGAGGCAGACGAAAAGCAATTTCGGTGCGTGCGCGATCTGCGCATGGCATGCACCAGACATCAAGTTCTCCTCATTTCGCGATCACGCTCGCGTCGCGCAGCCGCTGGCGCAGTCGATCGAGCTTGTGGCCGTACAACGCGCTGCGCGCGGTGTCGCGGCGGATCGGTTGCCGCACCTGTGCCGCGCTGGGCAGGCTCTGCACGGTGCGCGCGGTCTTGTGGAATTCGAGGCAGGCCTGGTTGAAGGGCAGGCCGCAGAAATCCAGTAGCCGGCGGACTTCTGTTTCGGGCTCCGCGACCAGCGACTCGTATTGCAGGTCCATCACGCGGTCGGGGTATTTCTCCAGCCAGAAACGCGTGAGCCGCAGGAAGTCGGTGCAGTAATCGGCCATCTCGTCCATGTCGCAGGCGAAACCGCTGTTTTCGCTGAAGCACTGGCGAAAACAACCGAGGCAGGTTTCCACCGGGTCACGTCGAACGACGATGACGCGTGCGGCCGGCAGCATCGCCAGCGCCGGGCCGACCAGATACCAGGTGACCAGGCTCTTGTCGGTGAAGCGCGGCGTGCGTTCGCGCCAGCGCGCGGTGTGCGCGAGGTATTCGCGGCCGAGGCCTTGCCAGTCGTCGGCGCTGGCATCCGGCACCCAAACCGGGTAGGCCGACTGGCGACGATGGGTTTCCGCATCGATCACATGCTGTAGATCCTTGATCTCGTTCGCGCCCTCGACCTCGGGGTGCGAAGCAAGGATCTGCTCGACCAGGGTCGAACCGGAACGCGGGATGCTGACGATCAGGATGGCTTCATGGCCGAGCTTCGGATCGTTCGGTGGGGGCAGGTCCTGCTGAAACACGCCCATGATTGCGGCAACGCGCCTGTGCTCGCCCGCGGCGTCCCACCTCATCCGCTGACGGCGCGAGGCGTTGGCGCGTGCGAACACGTCGTAGGCTTGTGCGTACTCGCCGTGGTTTTCCAACGCCTTGGCATAAGTGAAGGCAAGCAGTTCGTAATCGCGTGGCGACAGGTTCGGTTGCTCGAGGGCACGTTCCAGGCTCGCGGCGTCGGCCTGGTCGAACTGGACAATGTTGAGGTTCGACAAACCGAACCAGCCTTCGGCGTTGCCGGGATCGCGGCGCACCACTTCGCGAAATCCCGCTACCGCGGCATCGACCTGGCCCATGTTCGCCTGCGCGCGCGCCAGCGACAACCGGGCCGAGCCATGCGCTGGGTCGAGCTCGAGCGCCCGTTGCAATGCCTGGATGGCTTCCGTCGTGTGTGCTTCCCGCGCGAGCGCCTCGCCGAGATTGAACCATGCCGACGCGGTGGCCGGCGCAAGTTCGCATGCACGCCGCAGATGCATCACGGCTTCATCGACTTCACCCTGTTCGTACAGGGCGATGCCGAGCCCGATGTGCAAGTCGTCATCGTCGGGCCACACGGCAAGGACTTTCCGGAAACATTCAATCGCCTTGGCATGCTTGCCGCGGCGTAGTATCACCGCTCCCAGCATCCGGACGGCTTCCGGATCGTCCGGTGCCAGGGCCAGCACGTTGGTCAGTGACCGTTCCGCAGCTTCAAACTGATGCTGCGCCCATTCCTGGCGCGCCCTTGTCAGCAGGCGATTGGCCACGGATGAACGTGGCGGTCGCGGAGATCCCGGCAGGGGTTGGGACATTGAACGTTGTGCCGCGTCGTGGCCCATCGATGACACCAATACTAAGGGCTGATGCCGTTCAGGGGTCGCAAAAAAACGCCGGGCGTGAGCCCGGCGGGGGAGAGATTGCTGAATTGTCAGAAGTCGTACGACACCGAGAAGCGAACCGAGCGTGGAGGTGTCGTGTTTTCGACCGATCCGTACTCAGGGTTGGGGCTCGCGGTCGTATGGAAAAAGTCATTGATGAACAGTGGTGTCTGGCTGTCGAACACGTTGAACACCGCGAGGTTGAAGTCGAGCTTGTGTTCGGCCCACGAAGGCTTGTAATCCACACTGAGGTCCACGCGGCGGGTCCACGGCAGGCGGCCCAGCGAACCCGGAGGAACCGGCACGCCGCCGCACCAGTAGTAGGTGTGCGAACCGTGCAGGGCCAGTTCGCCAGGACCGTAGCCACCGCGGCACAGGCGCGGCGTGCCCGAGGCCATGTACAGGTTGCCGCCCACCGTCCAATCCTTGTTGATGGCATAGGCGCCGTAGACCTTGAACTGGTTCCTGCGGTCGTTGGGCAGGAAGCCGTACGAGTACTGCATTCTTTCCGGGAAGTCCCATGCGGTCGTGATCGATTCGTACGACCCGCTCTGTTGGGAGTAGGTACTCACCGGCCCTTCCGTGTTGCCGATCGTTTGGGACCACACGTAGTCGAACTTGGCGAACCACTTGCCGTCCCATTCGTGCGACAACGACAGGTCCAGCGAGTAATACTTGCGGATCGGTCCTTTCGGGAACTGCTGATCGGCGGCCGTGAGGGTCACCGGAACCAGGCTGCCGTCCGGTGCCTTCATGAAAAGGTTGTTGGTGACGCCCGGATTGATCAGGACGAGACTCTGCGCCCAGTTGCTGCAGGTATCCGGCGTCATCCAGGCATAACCTTGCGATCGCCCCGCCGCGCACTCGATTTGCTCGTCGTCGAAATCGTCGATGATGCGGCTCATCTTCTGATAGGTGCCGGTGGCGCCGAACACCCAGGAAGTACCCAGCATCTCGAATTTCTGCTGCATGCCCAACACGAAGTTGTCCGAAAATTCGGCCTTGACGTTCTGGGCGGCAGATACCCTCGGATCCTTGGGTTGCCCGTATTCGTTGTCGATCGACACGCCCGTCGACGGTGTCTGCGGCAACGGCGTGAACCCTATGGGCGCGCCGGTCACTGGATCGATTCCGGTGTAGGTTCCGTACAGGTTGGTCGCGATCACGGGTGCGGCAATGGACGTCGCGGTCGTCAGCGGCAGCGCGAGGAAATAACGGCCGGCATTTCCGAACACCTTCATGGTCGAGTCGCCATGAACGTCCCAGCTGAAGCCGATGCGGGGCGCCCACTGTGGCTTGGTCAACCGGATGTAGGGCACGCCGAATGAATCGAAGTTGGTGAACTGGTCATTGCGCAGGCCCAGGTTCAGCAGCAGGTTGGGGGTGACTTGCCAATTGTCCTCGACGTATTGCGCGCGCTGGAAAACTTTGACGGACGCGGATTGCATGTCGATCTGCTTGCCCACGTAATAGCAAATCGCGGCCGGCGCAAAGCACGCCGGGCCGGCGTAGGGTGGGACGTTGGGATTGACGCCGAAAACCGGCACGCCCGGGGCGCTGCTACCGTAGACCCAGGCATAGCCCGGCCCCGTCATCTCGAAGCCGTCATCCCGGTCCCACGAGTTGATGTTGTCGATGCCGACTTGTATGTCGTGGGTTCCCAAGAGGTTCCAAGGCAATTTCCAGTCCAGACTCACGCGATAGCTCATCACGTCGACGCGGTGCGTGGGAATGCTCTGGGTCGAGTTGACTTGCGCGTTGGAAATGCCTCCGGGCGGAACGAACGCCGGGTTTTGCAAGGAAGCGCTCTGGATGTTCGGCAGGGTTGGATCGAACCCGGGGTACGCAGGTTGCTGGGTGTAGTACTCGCCGCGCGTCTTGCCGAACATCGCGTTCAAGGTCAGGTTGTCGGTGATATAGGACGTGTAGTTGAGCGCCCATATCCGGAAGGTGTCCTTGGCAGTGTGGTTGAGCCCTGTGGTACCTGGAATGATCTGTCTGGTGCCATAGTCAAAGGTATCGTAGGAACCCCACTGCTTCAGGGAGTTCTGCACGCCGGTCAACGTCAGGAAGTTGCTGTCGTTGATGTTCCAGTTCAACTTGGCGTAAATCTTAGGGCTGTGTTGCGTGAGAAAGAACCTCTGCGCCGTACCGCTGTTGATGCCGGTGGTGCTGGTGTGGGTGTTGTCCTGCTCGGCGCTCAGGAAGAAAAACAGCTTGTCCTTGATGATGGGGCCGCTGGCATAGGCGTCGTAGATCGTTTCCTGGCTGCGGTTGTCCTGGTTGAACGAAAGCAGATCCCCGGGTTGTTCGCCGGGCTGGGTCTCGAGTGGGTTGGCGAAGTAGTAGTTGACCGGATCGCTTCTCAGGCTTGCCGGTTGCCACAGGGCGCGCACGCCGAAGTGCCAATCGTTGGAGCCGGTCTTGCCGATCTGGTTGATCACGCCGCCGATCGAGCGGCCGTACTGCGCGCCGTAGCCGGAGATGTAGGTCTGCTGCTGTTCGATCGCACCGTATGGCAGTTCAAAACCGCCCTGCGCATAGAGTGCATCGGTCACGTTCATGCCGTCGATGTAATACGCATTCTCTGCCGTCGAGGCGCCCCCGAACACGTTGATCGGGTTATTCACTGGCCCGTTGACCAGTTGCGGCGAGCCCATGTTGACGCCCGGCGCCAACATCGCGATGTCCGCGGCGTCGCGCTGCAAGGGCAATTGCTTGAGCTGCGTGGCGGTGATCGTGGTGACCTGGTTGGTGGTGGTCACGTCGATCGTGGGAATGGCATTCGCCGTGACGTTGACGGCGCCCAGCGTCTGGACGTTGCCGGCGCCGGCCGACGTCGAGAAATCGACCGCCACAGCGCCCGCCGCCGCAGGCGTGACACCGTTGCGGCTCTGGACGAGTTTGCCGTCCTGCAACAGGGATACGGTATAGGTACCGACCGGAAGGGTGATCGAGTATTTGCCCGACGGCCCCACCGTGATGGTGCGATTGAACCCCGCACCGCCGGTGACCTGGATGCTTTCGCCGGAAGCCACCGGAACCGTACCGTAGATGGTGCCGTTGACCGCCTGCGCCCAAGCTGCGCCGGTGATGCCCAAGGCAACCGAGCCGATGGCAACCGCCAGGGCCTTGCGCTGGAAAACGTTGTTGCGGTGCGATGTACGCAGGGACTTGCTCTTCATGTTACCCACTCCGCATTGGTGAGACACCCGGTGCCTTGGCCTGGTGCGGCCACTGACCGTTGCTTCATCGCCAAGCGCGATGTGCGACGCGGGGCCCCCTCCAGACTCCAGCATTTCGCATGAATCGTCGTTCACAGCCGCCGCGGACCAGCCGCATTCGGCATGCCGTCGAGCATACTCACCTGCCCGCAAATACCACCAATGAAAA
>JAGWZT010000116.1 GCA_018971925.1 Lysobacteraceae bacterium
AAGCGTGGAGTGCTTGATCCGCGGCAGGCCATCCTTGGCCCGCGCTGACAGGGTGTTTCGAAACACCCTGTCAGGAGGGAAACGCGAAATTTCCGTGATGGCCCGTGAGCGTGGCGTCAAAGCGTGGGCGTCGCCGCGTCCCCCGTCTCGACACGCGCAGCGGGCGCCGGCGTCACCGCGGCCGCGCGTTCGCCGAACCGCACCAGCACCTCGTGGACGTTGCCGTCGTCCGCCAGTTCGATCGCGTTGGCGGGCTGCAGCTCGCCGTCCACGCTGATACCGGCGACGCACGCATCGCCCGGCTTGCGCACGAATTCGATGCGGTAGCGGGTACGGCCGTGGCGCCACTCCGCCGTCCAGCGTTCCCAGTCGTCGGGTACGCGCGGGTCGATGTGCAGGCGATCGCCCTCGCGACGCAATCCCAGCAGCGATTCGGTGAGCATGCGGTACATCCAGCCGGCCGAACCGGTGTACCAGCTCCAGCCGCCGCGGCCGGGATGGCTGTCGGCTGCGTACACATCCGCGGCCACCGCGTAGGGTTCCAGCCGGTAGCGCCGTGCGGCGCCGGTGTCGGTCGCGTGGTTGATGGGGTTGAGCATGCGCGCGATCCGCCAGGCGTCATCGATGCGCCCCGATTCCGCGAGTGCCATCGCCACCCACACCGCCGCGTGGGTGTACTGGCCGCCGTTCTCGCGCACGCCGGGCACGTAGCCCTTGATGTAACCCGGGTCGAGCGGCGTCTTGTCGAACGGCGGGGTGAACAATTTCACGATGCCCGCATCGGGATCGACGAGGTGCGCCAGCACCGAGTCCAGCGCGCGATCGCTGCGCGCGCGGTCGCCGAGGCGGGCCAGCACCGACCAGCTTTGCGGCAGCGAGTCGATCCGGCATTCCTCGCTGCGCGCGGAACCGATCGCGGTGCCGTCGTCGTTCCACGCGCGCAGGTACCAGTCGCCATCCCACGCGTGGCGTTGCAGCGTGCCCTTGAGTTCGCGCCCGGTGGCGGAAAGATCTGCGGCCGTCGCGGCGTCGCCGCGGCGCGTGGCCAGCGGCGCGAAACGTCCGAGCACGTCGGCCAGGAACATGCCCAGCCACACGCTCTCGCCGCGGCCATGGATGCCCAGCCGGTTCATGCCATCGTTCCAGTCGCCGCCGCCCATCAAGGGCAGGCCGTGCTCGCCGAAGCTGAGGCCGTGGCGGATCGCGCGCAGGCAATGTTCGTACAGGCTGGCGCTTTCGCCGCTGATGCGCACGTCTTCATAAACCGATTCTTCGTCGGCGGCCAACGCGCGGCCCTCGATGAAGAGCGCGCGCTCGTCCAGCACCGCGGCATCGCCGGTCACGCGCACGTACTCGGCGGTGCACCACGGCAGCCACAGCAAATCGTCGGTGATGCGCGTGCGCACGCCCTTGCCCGTGGGCGGATGCCACCAGTGCTGCACGTCGCCTTCGCGGAACTGGTGCCGCGCGCAGCGCAGCAGCTGTTCGCGCGCCAGATCGGGGCGCGTATTGAGCAGCGCCATCGCATCCTGCAGCTGGTCGCGGAAACCCCACGCGCCGCCCGACTGGTAGTACCCACTGCGCGCGAACAGGCGCGAAGCCATCACCTGATAGGGCAGCCAGCCGTTCACGAGCAGATCCGTGGAAACGTCCGGTGTGCGCACGTGCAATTGCGAGAGGGTGTCGCGCCAGCCGTCGCGCACGCGCGCGTACTCGGTACGCGCGGCGTCGATATCCCCGAACTGCCGCACCAGGTCGCGTGCATGCGCGGCATCGGATGCGGCGCCCAGCAGCACGACCAGCTCGATTTCCGCGCCCGGTTCGAGTTCGATCACCGCACGCTGTGCCGAACAGGCGTCGAGGCCGGCACCGGCGTTGCCGTCCAGTTGTTCGGCGCGCATTCCGAGCGGCGCCTCCAGCGAACGGTTGCGTCCGACGAACGCGCGGCGGTCGCACGTGAATTCGGAACGCGGCGCGCACAAGCGGTGGAACGCGACGCGTCCGGCGAATACGTCGTGGAAGGGGTTGTGCGCGAACACGGCGCCGCTGGCTGCATCGAACGTCGTGCGCACGTGCCGGCCCGCGCGCTCGCGATGTTCGCCCAGCACCCATTCCACGTAGCTGGTCAGCGAAATGCGGCGCGTCTCGCTGCCCTTGTTCAGCAGCCGGATTCGCGACAGCTTGACCGGCGCCGTGTGCGCGACGCACACCGTCACTTCGCTGCAGACGTCCGCATGCGCATGTTCGAAGCGGCTGTGGCCGAAGCCGTGGCAGGCCCGGTACGGACCACCGCTGGGAGTAGGTTGCGCGGTGGCCGACCAGAACTCGCCGGTGTCCTCGTCGCGCAACCACAGGGCCTCGCCGCTGGCGTCGCGCAGCGGATCGTTGTACCAGGGCGTGAGCCGGAACTCGTGCGCGTTTTCCGCGAAAGTGTAGGCGCTGCCGGATTCGCTGACCACGCTTCCGAAGGTTTCGTTGGCGAGCACGTTGCACCACGGCGCGGGCGTCGGCTGGCCGCCCGCCAGCCAGATGCTGTATTCGCCGCCATCGTTGCGGAAGCCGCCGAAGCCGTTGGTGGCGCGCAGGTCCTCCGAGGGCGGTTGCAGCGCAAAGCTGCCGGGCACCGGTTTGTGCCGCGGCAATCGCGCGATGGGCTCGTCCTCGCTGTCGAGTGGCGACAGGCGCGCGATCTGGTCGCGCAGGCGGCCTTCGTCGCCGGAAAACACGCAGCGCGCCGCGGCCAGCATCAGCGCGCGATCGGGTGCGGTCAGGTGCTCGATGCGCCACGCGAACATGCGTCCGCGGCCCTGGCCGCCGCGGGCCTCGGCGCCGGATTCGATCAGGTAAAGGATGTGCTCCTGCAATTCCTGGCGGTAACCGGAAAGCTCCTCGTTCCAGATCAGCAGGTCGGCATCCAGCCCGTTCATCTGCCAGAAGCCGTGCGCCTGGATCAGATGCCGTACCAGGTCGATCTGGCTGGCGTTGGCGATGCGCGCCAAAACGATCGGCAGGTCGCCGGAGATCCCATGCTTCCACAACGCCGATTGCGATGGCAGCGCGATGTCGGAAACATTGCGCGCCGCGGGCGGCCCGTACAGCAGCGTGCTGGCGACGTGGTCGTAGCGTTGCGCCTCGGTGGCGCCCATGTTGAGTTGCTGCAGCGTCACCTGCTCGTGCGTCCATGCCAGCTGGAATACGCGTTGGTGCAGGTGGCGCTCGCGATACTTGCGGGCCAGCGCCAGCGCGGCGTTGCGATCGACCGCGACGCCGGTCAGCACGTCGATCCCCGCGGTGTGGCCGGGCAGGATGCGGATGCGCCGCGTCAGCGAAACGATCGGATCGAGCACCGCGCCGGTATGGCCTTCGGCCTGCGCGGCGCCAGCGAGTGCGCGCGGCGACGCGGGGCTGCCGAGGCGGCCGATGAATACCTCGCGGTCGGTTTCGAAGGTGCCTTCACCGATGATGCCGCCGCGCGTGGTCATCTGGTGCAACAGCCATGGATGATGTTCGTCCGGGCTGCGCGGGCGGCGCGAGACCAGCAGCGCATCGAGTTCCGGCACCGCTTCGGTTTCAAGGAACAGTTTGCTGAACACAGGGTGCGCGGCGTCGGCTTCCGGGGGCGCGAGCACCGGCTCGGCGTAGCTGGTGATGTCGAGGGTGCGCGTCTTGCCGGTGCGGTTGGTCACGCGCAGCCGCCGCAGCTCGATGTCGTCCTCGGCCGAAACCGCGACCAGCATTTCGGTGGTGATGCCGAAATCGTTGCGATGGAATTCCGCGCGCGCCTGCGAGAACGTCGCGCGGCAGCTGCCGTCGGCGTCGCCGAGCGGCTGGTACGTCGCCGACCAGGCCTTGCCGGAATCGGCATCGCGCAAATACACGAAGGTGCCTTCGTCGTCGCGGGTGGCGTCGCCGCGCCAGCGTGTGACCGCGAGATTGCGCCAGCGGCTGTAACCCGCGCCGGTCTGGGTCAGCATCACGTGGTAATTGCCGTTGGACAGCAGGTGCGCTTCCGGCAGCGGCGAATCCATGCGGGTGATTTCGCGGATCTCCGGGTGCGCACGCGCACGCGTCTGGCGCGGTTGCTCGACATCCAGGGTCGCCGGGTGGCGCGGGCGCGCCTCGGGCACCTTTTCGCGCAGCAGCAGGTCGTAGGCGCAGAACATCGGCTCACGCATGAAGCGGCGTTGCATCGGCTGGTGATTCAGCAGCGAGGACAGCGCCAGGAAACTCATGCCGTGGTGGTGCGCCATCCAGCTTTTCACCAGCGCGAAATCCTCGCCTTCGCTGACGCGTCCGGTGGTGAAGTCGAGCGCTTCGTAGAAACCGAAGCGGGTAAGCGCGCCCAGCCCCGCGATGCGTTCCAGGTTGTCGCAGGCGGCGGACGGTTCGACCATCAGCGCCATCACCGTGGCATAGGGCGCGATCACCAAATCTTCGCCGAGGCCGCGCTTCAGGCCCAGCCCCGGCACCCCGAACGCGCGGTATTGATAAGTGAGGTTGGCATCGGTCGCGTTGTAGGCCGATTCGGATACGCCCCACGGAACCTGTTGCTGCGCGCCGTAGCGGATCTGGCGCGCGACCGCGGCGCCGCAGGTGTCGTCCAGCAGGGTGCTGTGGAACGCGGGCATCAGCAGGTTCGGCATCAGGTACTCGAACATCGAGCCGCTCCATGACACCAGCGTCGGCCGGCCGGCCGCGATGGTCAGCAGGCGTCCGAGCTTGAACCAGTGCGACGGCGGCACCTGCCCCTGCGCGATCGCGATGTAGCTGAGGATGCGTGCCTCGGATGCCAGCAGGTCGTAACGGGCGGCGTCGCGTTTGTCGCGTTCGGCGTCGTAGCCGATCGCGAATTGTTCGCGCTGCTTGTCCCACAGAAAGGACAGGTCCATGTTCGCGCGTTCGCGGCAAGCAGCGGCCAGTGCCTGTGCGTCGTCGCGGCGGCGGTTCAAGGTCGCGCCGGTATCCCGCAGCGCGGCGCAGAGATCCGGCGCGCCTTCGCTGCCGGGCGCTTCCAGCCGCGACACTATTTCGGCGGCCAGCGCACGCGCCCGCGCCCGCACCGGATTGTGCTCGAGCTCCACCAGCAACGCGCGCGCCGCGGGGTCGTCGCTGCCGGAATCGCCGAGCGCCAGCCATGGCGCCAGGTCGTCCAGCTCATCACTTGCCGCGGAAGTCTGCTGCACCAGGGCGCGCGTCCAGTCCGCGAACTCACCCGCGATCCCGTTGTCGGCATTCAGTGCCGCAAGCCGCCCGGCCTCGGTGTCGATGCGCGCCAGCAGGCCGTGCAGCACCGGCAGGTTGTCGGCATTGCCGATGGCATCCGCGATCAGCGTGTCGAGCTTGTTCAATGTCGCCGCCAGCGCGAGGTTGGCGTGCGGGTCCGGCGCTTCGACGTTGACCAGCTCGGCGCCCAGCAATCGCGCCGTATCGCGCAGGCCCGCGCCCAGCGTCCGCGAGACCAGCGGTTCGTCGTCGATATGTTCCAGCGCGCTGGCCAGCACCAGCAGGCAGGCCATCAGGTTGCCGCTGTCGACGCTGGAGACGTAACGCGGCGGCAGCGGTTCCAGTGTGAGGGTGTCGTACCAGTTGTAGAAGTGGCCGCGATGGCGCGGCAGTTTGTGCAGCGTGTCGAGCATGGTGGCCGTGCGCTGCAGCAGGCTGCCATACGTGATGTAGCCGAAATCGCACGCGGTCAGGTTGGCGAGCAGCGCCATGCCGATGTTGGTGGGCGAGGTGCGATGCGCGATCTGCTCGACCGGGAATATCTGGCAGTTGTCCGGCGGCAGCCAGTTTTCATCCGCGTTGACGAATGTCTCGAACCAGTGCCACACGCGCCGCGCGATGCCGTGCAGGAACGCGCGCTGGGTGGTGTCCAGTGGCAGCGGCGGACGCGGCGGCGTCAGGCTGATCGACCAGGCGATGCCGGGTGCCGCGAACCACAACACCAGGAACGGCAACGCCGCGGCTACCGATGCCGGCGCATGCACGCCGATCACCGCGCCGACCACGATCGCGGTGGCCGGCGCCACCCACATCAGGCGCAGGTAACCCGCGAGGCTGTTGGCCGCGCCGCGCATGGCGTCGGTCATCGGCGTCCATTCCAGCAGGTGCTTGCGCGTGAAAAGCAGGCGCCCGGCGCTGCGGCCGATCGCGTCGATGTTCAGCACGGCCTCGAACGGCAGCGTCGCGATCGCGAACAGCTCGCGCAGCAGCACGTCGCGGATGCCGCGCCAGGTGTTGCGCCAGCGGCGTGGCGGCACGCGCAGCCACGCGTTGCGCAGCACCTGCACCAGCGCGGTAAGGAAGGTGGGCCCGAGCAGGAACGCGACCAGCACCAGCGTCCAGTAGACCGGCACGTCGTTGAGCACCCAGCTGCGCAGCAGCAGCACCAGCATCGCGAGCGGCACCAGTCCGCGCCGCAGGTTGTCCAGGATCTTCCAGCGATGGTGCGCCTTCAGCATGTTGCGCAGACCGCGCCGGCGCGGTCCCGGCACGATGGGCAGCAGCCACTGCACGATCTGCCAGTCGCCGCGCGTCCAGCGGTGGCGGCGGCGCACGTCCACCGA
>JAGWZT010000117.1 GCA_018971925.1 Lysobacteraceae bacterium
TACTCGATAACCTTGGTCACCACGCCGGCACCCACGGTGCGGCCGCCTTCGCGGATCGCAAACCGCAACCCTTCCTGCATCGCGATCGGGTGGATCAACGTCACCACCATTTTGATGTTGTCGCCCGGCATCACCATCTCCACGCCCGCCGGCAACTCCACCGCGCCCGTGATGTCCGTCGTGCGGAAGTAGAACTGCGGACGGTAGCCCTTGAAGAACGGCGTATGACGGCCGCCTTCGTCCTTGGACAGCACGTACACCTCGGACTCGAACTTGGTGTGCGGCGTGATGCTGCCCGGCTTGCACAGCACCTGCCCGCGCTCCACTTCCTCGCGCTTGGTGCCGCGCAGCAACAGGCCCGCGTTGTCACCCGCCTGGCCTTGGTCCAGCAGCTTCCTGAACATCTCCACGCCCGTCACCACCGTCTTCTGGGTCGGCTTGATGCCCACGATCTCGACTTCCTCGCCCACCTTGATCACGCCGCGCTCGATACGCCCCGTCACCACCGTGCCACGACCGGAAATGCTGAACACATCTTCCACCGGCATCAGGAACGGCATGTCGATGTCGCGCTTGGGCTCCGGGATGAAACTGTCCAGCGCCTCCACCAGCTTCAGGATCGACGGCACGCCGATCTCACTCTGGTCGCCTTCCAGCGCCTTCAGCGCCGAGCCCTTGATGATCGGCGTGTCGTCGCCCGGGAAGTCGTACTTGCTGAGCAGCTCACGCACTTCCATCTCCACCAGCTCCAAGAGCTCGGCGTCGTCGACCATGTCCGCCTTGTTCATGTACACCACGATGTATGGCACCCCCACCTGGCGGCCCAGCAGGATGTGTTCGCGCGTCTGCGGCATCGGGCCGTCCGCCGCACTCACCACCAGGATCGCGCCGTCCATCTGCGCCGCACCCGTGATCATGTTCTTCACGTAGTCCGCGTGTCCCGGGCAGTCCACGTGCGCGTAATGCCGCTTCGGGCTCTCGTATTCCACGTGCGCCGTCGAAATCGTGATCCCGCGCGCCTTCTCTTCCGGCGCCGCGTCGATCTGATCGTACGCCTTGAACTCACCGCCAAACCGCTCCGCGCCCACCTTCGTCAGCGCCGCCGTCAGCGTCGTCTTGCCGTGGTCCACGTGACCAATCGTCCCCACGTTCACGTGCGGCTTCTTGCGTTCGAATTTCTCTTTGGACATGACGTTCTACCTATTTGCTATCTGCGAGTTTGTAGGTCGGTTGAGTTCTACGACTTCGATGAATCTTGATTTCGGTACCCGGATATCAGCTCTTCTTGATGATGGACTCGGCGATGTTGGCCGGGGCTTCGGCGTAATGGTCGAATTCCATCGTGAAGGTCGCGCGGCCCTGGCTCATCGAGCGCAACGAGGTCGCGTAGCCGAACATCTCGCCCAGCGGCACCATCGCGTCGATGGTCTTGCCCGACGGCGTGTCGTCCTGACCCTGCAGGATGCCGCGCCGGCGCGACAGGTCGCCCATCACGTCGCCCATGTAATCCTCGGGCGTCACGACCTCGACCTTCATGATCGGCTCGAGCAACACCGGGTCGGCCTTGTGGAAGCCTTCCTTGAAGCCCATCGAACCCGCGATCTTGAACGCCATTTCCGACGAGTCGACTTCGTGGTACGAGCCGTCGACCAGGCGCACCTTGACGTCGACGATCGGGAACCCGGCCATCACGCCATTGGCGACGGCTTCCTGGATGCCCTTGTCGACCGCCGGGATGTATTCCTTCGGAATCACGCCGCCGACGATGCCGTTCTCGAACGCATAGCCCTTGCCGCGTTCCTGCGGTTCGATCTCCAGCACGACGTGGCCGTACTGGCCCTTGCCGCCGGACTGACGCACGAACTTGCCTTCCTGCTTGACCGCCTTGCGGATGGTTTCGCGATAGGCCACCTGCGGCTTGCCGACGTTGGCCTCGACATTGAATTCGCGCTTCATGCGGTCGACGATGATGTCGAGGTGCAACTCGCCCATGCCGGCGATGATGGTCTGGCCGGATTCCTCGTCGGTGCGCACGCGAAAGGACGGATCCTCCTGCGCGAGGCGCGACAACGCCATGCCCATCTTTTCCTGGTCCGACTTGGTCTTCGGTTCGACCGCCATCGCAATCACCGGATCCGGGAACGTCATGCGTTCCAGCGTGATCACGTGGTCGGCCGCGCACAGGGTGTCGCCGGTGGTGACGTCCTTCAGACCGACCGCGGCGGCGATATCGCCCGCGCAGACTTCCTTGATTTCCTTGCGGTCGTTCGAGTGCATCTGCAGGATGCGGCCGATGCGCTCCTTCTTCGACTTGACCGGGTTGTACACCTGGTCGCCCGAACTGAGCGTGCCCGAATAGACGCGGAAGAACGTCAGCGAACCGACGAACGGATCGGTCATGATCTTGAACGCGAGCGCCGAGAACGGCGCGCCGTCATCGGCGGTGCGGCTGGCTTCGTGCTCGCTTTCGTCGATGCCCTTGACCGGCGGACGGTCGGCTGGCGACGGCAGCAACTGCACGACGGCGTCCAGCATCGCCTGCACGCCCTTGTTCTTGAACGCGGTACCGCAGAACACCGGCACCAGGTCGGTGGCGAGCGTGCCCGCGCGGATGCCCGCGACGATGTCTTCCTCGGAAAGGTCGCCCTCTTCGAGGTACTTGTTCATCAGCTCTTCGGAGGTTTCCGCGGCCGACTCGACCATGTGTTCGCGCGCCTGCTTCGCCGTCTCGACAAGCTCGGCGGGAATATCGCGGTACTCGAACTTCAGGCCCTGTGATTCGACATCCCAGTAGATCGCCTTCATCTTGATGAGGTCGACCACGCCTTCGAAATTGTCTTCGGCACCGATCGGCACCTGCATCGGCACCGGATGCGCGCCAAGGCGCGATTTCATCTGGCCGACGACCTTGTCGAAGTTGGCGCCCGTGCGGTCCATCTTGTTGACGAACGCAAGCCGCGGCACGCCGTACTTGTTGGCCTGGCGCCACACGGTTTCGGACTGCGGCTGCACGCCGCCGACGGAGCACAGCACGAACACCGCGCCGTCGAGCACGCGCAGCGACCGCTCCACCTCGATCGTGAAATCGACGTGTCCGGGGGTATCGATGATATTGAAGCGGTGCTTCGGCAGGGAATGGTCCATGCCATCCCAGAAACAGGTGGTCGCCGCGGACGTGATGGTGATGCCGCGTTCTTGTTCCTGCTCCATCCAGTCCATCGTGGCCGCACCATCGTGCACCTCGCCAATCTTGTGATTGACGCCGGTGTAGAAGAGGATGCGCTCGGTGGTCGTGGTCTTGCCGGCATCGATGTGGGCCATGATGCCGAAGTTCCGATAGCGCTCGATGGGTGTGGTGCGTGCCATGATGAACTCGAAAAGTCTAGTTACTTTGCTTTCGTGAAAAGTCCGCCACGGATGGCGGGTCTTTCTTTGCCGTCAGGGACGACGGCTGAAACAAACTCTTACCAGCGGTAGTGCGAGAAGGCCTTGTTGGCTTCCGCCATGCGGTGGGTTTCCTCGCGCTTCTTCACTGCGCCGCCACGGTTTTCCGAAGCGTCCAGCAACTCGGCGGCCAGCTTGCGCGGCATCGAGTTCTCGCCACGCTTGCGCGCGGCATCGATGGTCCAGCGCATCGCCAACGCGGTGCGACGCGAAGCGCGCACTTCGACCGGCACCTGGTAGGTGGCGCCACCGACGCGCCGCGACTTCACTTCCACCGCGGGTGCGACGTTGTTCAGCGCCTTCTCGACCAGCGCAACGGGCTCCGGATTCTTCTGGCCCAGATGCTCCAGCGCACCGTAGACGATGCCTTCGGCGACCGACTTCTTGCCGCTCTGCATCACCATGTTGATGAAACGCGCGATCAACTGACTGCCGTGTTTCGGGTCGGGCAGGATCACGCGGGCGGGATGGGAACCTTTACGAGACATGAGATCAGCCCTTCGGACGCTTGGCGCCGTACTTGGAACGCGACTTGCGGCGCTTGGCGATGCCGGCGCAATCGAGCGAGCCGCGCACGGTGTGGTAGCGCACGCCCGGCAGGTCCTTGACGCGGCCGCCGCGGATCAGCACCACCGAGTGCTCCTGCAGGTTATGGCCTTCGCCGCCGATGTACGAGATGACTTCGTAACCGTTGGTCAGGCGCACCTTCGCCACCTTGCGCATCGCCGAGTTCGGCTTCTTCGGCGTGGTGGTGTACACGCGGGTGCACACGCCACGGCGCTGCGGGCAATTCTGCAGCGCGGGCGAGTCACTCTTGTAGGTTTTCGGGCTGCGCGGTCGGCGCACCAACTGGTTGACAGTTGCCATTTCCGAGTCCTGGAAAAAACTTTGGGTCTTGGGAAAAACCAAGGGCAGACCGGATGTCCGGTCTGCCCAGAAGCGGAATTTTAACACGGAACCGCGAAACCGGACAAGCTCTCGCGCCGTCGTGGCATCCTGCTCTCGAACACGAAGCGCATCCGTTGCGCCTCATTTCGATGGTGCCGCGCGCACGGGGCGCGCGGCGTGATCATCA
This sequence comes from Lysobacteraceae bacterium, assembly GCA_018971925.1. Lineage (GTDB taxonomy): Bacteria > Pseudomonadota > Gammaproteobacteria > Xanthomonadales > Rhodanobacteraceae > 66-474. The sequence goes on from JAGWZT010000117.1 coordinate 4,520, forward strand.
GTCGCCGCTAGCCGCGGCTTCACTCGGCGCCTCGCCGGTTTCTTCGAACACGGCGGACACGTTCGCGAGGGTTTCCATTTCCGCGTCGGTCAAACCAGGGGTCGCCTTGCGCTGTGCGTGGAAGGCAAGACCCGTACCCGCCGGAATCAAGCGGCCAACTATAACGTTTTCCTTCAGTCCGTGCAAGTCGTCGCGCTTGCCGCGCACCGCGGCGTCGGTCAGCACCCGCGTGGTCTCCTGGAACGATGCCGCGGAAATGAACGACTCGGTCGCCAGCGAGGCCTTGGTGATGCCCAGCAGTACCGGGATCGCCTGCGCCGGATGCTCGTTGCGGGCTTCGGCCTTGCGGTTGATCTCGACGAACTGGTTGTGCTCCACCTGCTCGCCACGCAGGTACGTGGTGTCACCGGGCTCGGTGATCTCGACCTTGCGCAGCATCTGGCGAATGATCGCTTCGATGTGCTTGTCGTTGATCTTTACGCCCTGCAACCGGTACACGTCCTGGATTTCCTTGACCAGGTAAGCCGCCAGCCGCTCGACGCCCAGCAGGCGCAGGATGTCGCGCGGATCGGACTCGCCGTCCACGACGGTCTCGCCCTTTTCGACGTGCTCGCCCTCGAACACCACGACGTGGCGCCACTTCGGGATCAGGTCCTCGTGCTCGTTGCCTTCGACATCCTTGATGATCAGGCGCTGCTTGCCCTTGGTGTCCTTGCCGAAGCTGACAACGCCCGAAACCTCGGCAAGGATCGCCGGTTCCTTCGGCTTGCGGGCTTCGAACAGGTCCGCGACGCGCGGCAGGCCGCCGGTGATGTCGCGGGTCTTGGACGATTCCTGCGGGATGCGCGCGATCACGTCGCCGACGCCGACCTCTGCGCCGTCCTGGATCGACACGATCGCGCCGGCAGGCAGGTAGGACTGGGCGGGAATGTCGGTGCCCGGCAGCTTCAGCTCGTTGCCCTTCTTGTCCTCCAGGCGCACTGCGGGACGCAGGTCCTTCGCGTTGCTGCCGCGGCGCTTCGGATCCGTGACCACCACGCTCTCGAGGCCGGTCAGCTCGTCGATGGACGACTGCACGGTCACGCCATCGACAAAGTCGATGTAACGCACGCGGCCCGCCACCTCGGTGACGATCGGATGGGTGTGCGGATCCCAGGTCGCAACCGTCTGGCCCGCCTTGACCTCGGCGCCGTCCTTGACGTTGATGGTGGCGCCGTAGGGCACCTTGTAGCGTTCGCGTTCGCGGCCGTTGGCATCGATCAGGCTGACCTCGCCCGACCGCGACACCGCGACCAGGTGGCCCTGGGTGTGCTTGACGGTCTTGAGATTGTTGAACTTCAGCGTGCCCTTGGTCTTGATGGTGACATTGTCGACCGCGGCGGCACGCGACGCGGCACCGCCGATGTGGAAGGTACGCATCGTCAGCTGCGTGCCCGGCTCGCCGATCGACTGCGCGGCGATCACGCCGACCGCTTCGCCGATGTTGACAAGGTGGCCGCGCGCGAGGTCGCGTCCGTAGCACAATGCGCACACCCCGAATTCGGAGGCACAGGTGATCGGCGAACGCACCACCACGCTTTGCACGCCACCCTTGTCGAGTTTTTCGACCAGCGCCTCGTCCAGCAGGGTGTTGCGCTCCACGATCGGCTTGTCGTCGTCGCCGGGCGCATATACGTCCTCCACGACCACGCGGCCAAGCACGCGCTCGCGCAGGGGCTCGACCACGTCGCCGCCTTCCACGATCGAGGTCATGGTCAGGCCTTCGTGGGTGCCGCAATCGTGCTCGGTCACCACCACGTCCTGCGCCACGTCGACCAGGCGCCGGGTCAGGTAGCCGGAGTTGGCGGTCTTCAATGCGGTGTCAGCCAGGCCCTTGCGCGCGCCGTGGGTCGAGATGAAGTACTGCAGCACGTCCAGGCCTTCGCGGAAGTTGGCCTTGATCGGCGTCTCGATGATCGAGCCGTCGGGCTTGGCCATCAGGCCGCGCATGCCGGCCAGCTGGCGGATCTGCGCCGCGGA
>JAGWZT010000118.1 GCA_018971925.1 Lysobacteraceae bacterium
CCCGCTGCCGGCCGCGGCAGCCCGTCGGCACCGCGCGGCACGAAGGACGCCGATTGGAGTGAACGCCGGCTGGCGAGACCCTCCAGTGACGGAGCCGGAACCGCGATGGGTGGCGCCGCGCCGCGCGTCCCGTTGGGCGGCGGAACGCGTGCATGGTCCGGATGCAGCCATGGGCGGGGCGAGGGCGCCGTGGCGACGGGATCGCCGTGGTGGTGGCGCCCCTGATGCCGTCTCCACCTGTGGTACCCGGCTCCGCCGTAGTACCAGGGCCAGCCGTCGTAGTAGCCCGCGCAGCTCCAGCCGCACGCGCTGCCAAAGCCCAATCCGAAGGTGAGTGACGGGCCGTAAAGGCTTCCGTAACCAAAACTCGCCCCGAGCGCGTCATACGCGCCAAGGCCGTCATCGTAGTAGTACCCCGGTGCCGGATAGGGTCCGTCGCTGGTGTAGTAACCGCCCGCGCCGGTTCCGCCAGGCTGCATGAAGGTATAGCCGGTCGCGCAGCCGGCCAGCGCCAGCACGCCCGCGGCCAGCATGGCGATCCGCACATGGCGGCCACCATCCGATCGTGATCTTCCGCGCATGGCGCACCTCCGCGGGCGGCGATATTGCGGCAACCCATCGTACGCTTCCGTGCGAAGGATTGCAGGACGAGCGCCGCTCAGCCGGCCGTTTCGCCCGCGGCGAGCATCCGGGTCAGGATTTCGCGCAGGTCGGGCGAGTGTTGGCCGCGTGCCAGCAGTTGGCGCAGCGCCGCTTCCGCGGATGCGCGGCGTCCCGGCTCCAGTCGCGTCCAATCCTCGAAAGCCTTGGCAAGGCGCGCCGACAGTTGCGGATTGCGCGCATCGATCCCGGCCAGCTTGTCCGCAAACCAGCGATGGCCAGCACCGTCCGGCCGGTGGAACGCGACGGGGTTGCCGCGCGCGAACGCACCGAGCAGCGCCTGCACGCGATTCGGATTGGCCAGCGTGAAAGCGGCGTCGGTTTCCAGCGCCTGCACGCGCTCCAGCGTCGCGTGCACGGGCACGGTGGCCTGCAGCATGAACCACTTGTCGAGGGTGAGCGCATCGCCGTCGAAACGTTGCCGGTACAACCGCAAACCTTCGGCGGCTTGCGGCGCATCGCCGCGCACCAGTACGGACAGCGCGGCGAGACGGTCGGTCATGCCGCGGGCGTCCTGGCACTGGGCGAATGCCCGTGCTGCTCCGGCAGCCGCATCGTGGCGAGCCAGCAACGCGAGCACGCGCGATTTCAGACGCCTGCGCGCGGCGGCATTCTGGTCGAGTGCGCCGGACTCGCCGGCATGGAGTTCCCGATACGCCGGCGCCAACGCGTCGCCCAGCCGGTGTGCGAGTGCATTCTCCATTTCTTCGCGCGCGGCGTGCACCGCATCCGGATCGAGCGGCGCATGACGCGCACCGAGTTCGAGTTCCGTGGGTGGCGTCAGCAAATCGGCCAGCAGCGCGGGGTCGAGGTCCGCGCGCGCGGCGAACATGGACGCCAATGCATCCAGCCACGCATCGGTCGCGGCATGCGTGGGTTCCTGCGCGAACGCTTCATCGAAGGCATGTGCCGCCAGTTGCTGCGCGGCGTTCCAACGATCAAAACCTTCGGTTTCGTGCCGCAGCAGCAGTGCGAGTTGGGCGGGCGTGTAGTCGAACACCACGCGCACCGGCGCCGAGAAACCGCGGCACAACGAAGGTGTCGGCTTCGCGGACACGTTTTCAAAAACGAAGTACTGCTCGGCTGCGGTCAGTTCCAGTACGCGCTCATCGGTGGGCGCCCTGGTATCGCCGGCGAGTCGCAGCGGTATACGCGCCCCGTCGTCCGCAAACAACGCGAGATCCACCGGAATCGGTACCGGTTGCTTGTGCGGATGGCCAGGTGTCGGCGGGATATGTTGCGCAAGCGTCAACGTGTAGCGTTTCGCGGCAGCATCGTAGTCGTCACGCACGCGGAGTTCGGGCGTGCCAGCTTGGGCGTACCACGTGATGTAAGGCGACAAATCGACGCCATTGGCTTCGCCCAGCGCGGCCAGCAGATCGTCGATCGTGACGGCCTGCCCGTCGAAGCGCGAGAAGTACAGATCGGTGCCGCGGCGGAACCCCTCCTTGCCCAGCGTGCCTGCGATCATCCGGATCAATTCCGCGCCTTTTTCGTACACGGTCGCTGTGTAGAAGTTGTCGATGGCCTGGTACGCGGGTGGCCGCACCGGGTGTGCCAGCGGACCGGCGTCTTCCGGAAACTGCGCGCGACGCAGGGTGGTCACGTCTTCGATGCGTTTCAACGCCGGCGAATGCATGGCTGCGCAGAAACTGTGCTCGCGGAACACCGTGAAACCTTCCTTCAGGGAAAGCTGGAACCAATCGCGGCAGGTGACGCGGTTGCCGCTCCAGTTGTGGAAGTATTCGTGGCCGACCACCGCTTCGATGTGCCGGTATTCGTCGTCGGTGGTCGTGTCCGGATCGGCCAGCAGGTATTTCGAGTTGAAGATGTTGAGGCCCTTGTTCTCCATCGCGCCCATGTTGAAATCGTGGGTGGCGACCACGTTGAACACCGGCAGGTCGTAATGGCGACCGTAGGCGCGCTCGTCCCAGCGCATCGCGCGCTCCAGCGCATCCATCGCGTAATGGCAGCGGTCGATCGCGTCGGCTTCGGCCCACAGCCGCAGCATGACGTCATGACCGTCGGCGGTGCGATACGCACGTTCGATTTTTTCGAGATGACCCGCTACCAATGCGAACAGGTAACTCGGTTTGGGATGCGGATCGACGAAGCGCGCGAAATGACGGCCGTCCGGAAGCTCGCCCGCTTCGGTCTGCTCTCCGCCGGCAAGCAGCACGGGAAAGCGCGCGCGGTCGGCGACCAACGTCACGTCGTAGCGCGCCAGCACGTCGGGGCGGTCGGGGAAAAACGTGATGCGGCGAAAACCCTGCGCTTCGCATTGCGTCAGCAGGAAGCCGCGTTCACGCGAACCGGAAACGTACAGCCCGGACAACTGGCTGTTGCGTGCGGGGTTCATGCGCACGTCGAGTTCCAGCACGCTGCCGTCGCGCGCGTCCATGATGACAAGGCCGGATGCGTCGAGCCGGTAATCGTTTGCTGTCAGCGTGCGGCCGTCCAGGTGCGCGGCGACGAGTTCGAGGTCCTCGCCGTCGAGCCGCAACGGCTCGGCGCGATCGCGCGCCAGCATGAGCCTCGAATGCACCCGCGTTTCACCGATGCCGAGCTCGAACTTCAACTCGACATGGGTGACCCGCCATGCGGGCGGCCGGTAGTCGGCGAGGCGGATGGTCTTTGCGGCCGGGATTGCAGTGGGGGTCTGGGTGTCCATCACGACATTTTATCAGCCGTGCCTTGCGCATCGGTGTCAAAATGAAGAACTGCTTGCCCTGACGACGCCGAGCCATGGCCCCATTCGAAGCCCCATCGTTTCATGACATTCGCAGCGCTGCCGCGCGCATCGCGCCGCACGCACATACGACACCGGTGCTGCGTGCGCCCGAACTGGATGTAAGTGCCGGCGCGAGTTTGTTCTTCAAGTGCGAACACCTGCAGGTGGGCGGCGCGTTCAAGTTCCGCGGCGCCTGCAACGCGGTGTGGTCGCTCGGGGACGAGGAAGCCAGGCGTGGCGTGGTGACGCACTCGTCCGGCAACCATGGCGCGGCGCTGGCGCTGGCGGCGCAAACGCGCAAGATTCCCGCGCACATCGTGGTGCCCGAAGGCGCCGTCGCGGCCAAGCTCGCCAACATCGAACGCGCCGGCGGCATCCTGCATCGCTGCGCGCCGACGCAGGCCGCGCGCGAAGACGCCTGCGCCAGGGTGCAGCACGATACCGGTGCGACGCTGGTGCACCCTTATGCCGACGCGCGCGTGATGGCAGGTCAGGGCACGATCGTCCTGGAATTGTTGCAACAAGTTCCCGATCTTGACGCGATGGTCGTTCCGATCGGTGGTGGCGGACTGGCTTCCGGCTGCACCATCGCCTTGCACGCACTCAAGCCGGATGCGCGATTGTTCGGCGCCGAGCCCGCCGGCGCGGATGATGCGTTCCGTTCCCTGCAACGTGGCGAACGCATCACCAATGTCGTGCCGCACACGATTTGCGACGGCTTGCGCGCGACCATCGGTGAGCCGAACTTCGCGATTCTGGGTGCGCATCGCGTCGAAGTCATCAGCGTGGATGACGACGCCACGCTTGCGGCGATGCGGCTGGTATGGGCCGAGTTGAAGCAGACGATCGAGCCTTCGTCGGCGGTCGTGCTGGCGGCATTGCTGGCGCAGCGTGAACGCTTCGCCGGTCAGCGTGTGGGGCTGGTGTTGAGTGGCGGCAACGTCGATCTGGACGCGATCCCTTTTATTCGACGGTGACCGACTTGGCGAGGTTGCGTGGTTGGTCCACATCGGTGCCGCGCAGGACCGCGACATGGTACGCGAGCAACTGCAGCGGTACGGTGAACACCGCGGGCGCGATGAAGTTGCCGCCCGCGTCGATCTTCATCAGACGGCCGCGATTGCCGTTCAACGACACGTCGGCCTTGTCATCCGCGAACACGTAAAGCTGGCCGCCGCGCGCGCGCACTTCTTCCAGATTCGATTTCAGTTTTTCCAGCAACTGGTTGTTGGGTGCGACCGCGATCACCGGCATGTCTTCGTCCACCAGCGCCAGCGGGCCGTGCTTCAGCTCGCCAGCGGGATACGCCTCGGCATGGATGTACGAAATCTCTTTCAGCTTGAGCGCGCCTTCCATGGCGACCGGGTACTGCGCGCCGCGGCCGAGGAACAGTGCGTGGTGCTTGTCGACGAATGATTCGGACAGTTTTGCGATCGCGGGCGCGAGCTTCAGCGCATCTTCGAGGTGGCGCGGCAGGCTGGCGAGTTCGCCAACCAGTTGCGACAGCCTGGCGGCGTCGACGCCGCGCAGTCTCGCGAGTTCCAGGACCAGCAGCGCCAATGCGCTCAATTGCGTGGTGAATGCCTTGGTGGAAGCGACACCGATTTCAGGGCCCGCGCGCGTCATCAACGTGAGGTCCGATTCGCGCACCAGGCTCGATTCAGGCACGTTGCAGATCGCGAACGACCCGAGGTAGCCGCGCTCGCGACCCTCGCGCAACGCGGCCAACGTGTCGGCGGTTTCGCCGGACTGCGAAATCGCGAGGAACAACGTATCCGGCATCACCACCACGCTGCGGTAGCGGTATTCGCTGGCAACTTCGACGCTGCACGGGACGCCGGCGATGCCTTCCAACCAGTAACGCGCGACCACGCCGGCGTGGTAGCTGGTGCCGCAGGCGACGATGTGCACGTGGCGCACGCGCTTCAGCAAGGTGTCGGCGTCGACACCAAAGATGTTCGGCAGGATGCGGTTGTCGGCGATGCGGCCTTCCAGCGTGTTGGCGACCGCGCCGGGCTGTTCGAAGATTTCCTTCAGCATGTAGTGACGGAACTGGCCGCGTTCGACCGCATCCATCGACAGATCGCTCTCGCGCACTTTGCGTGTCGCCGGGGTGCCGTCGGCGGCGACGATCGTGAGCGCGTCCTGCGTGATCTCCACCACATCGCCTTCTTCCAGGTACACGATGCGATTGGTGACCTGGATCAGCGCCTGCACGTCCGAACCGAGGAAGTGTTCGCCGATGCCGACGCCCACGCACAGCGGGCTGCCGCGGCGTGCGCCGACCACGTGTCCGGGATGCTCGCGATGCAGCACCGCGATCGCATACGCGCCGCGCAGGCGCCGGGTGGCGTCGCTGACCGCTTCGCGCAGGGACTTGCCCCCGGCTACCAGCTTGTGCACGAGGTGCGCGATGACTTCGGTGTCGGTGTCCGAGGTAAATGAGTAGCCGGCGGCCTTCAGCTCTTCGCGCAATTCCGCGTGGTTCTCGATGATGCCGTTGTGGACCACCGCGACCGTGTCGCGCGAGACGTGCGGGTGCGCGTTGGCTTCGTTGGGCGCGCCGTGGGTGGCCCAGCGGGTGTGCGCGATGCCGGTGTGGCCGTGGGTAGCCGACGCCTGCCACAGCGCATCCAGCCCGGACACCTTGCCCGGTGCGCGCAGGCGGCTCAGCTTTCCTGCGTCCAGCACCGCCAGGCCCGCCGAGTCGTACCCGCGGTATTCGAGGGCGTGCAGTCCCGCCAGCAGGATGGGAACGACGTCACGCTGGGTGCAGCCGGCAACGATTCCGCACATGGTTCTGCGCCTGGCGCGCGGTCAAAAAACGTAAAGATACAGGGGTTTGGGTCCAAAGGGGCGGGGTTTCCGGGCGCATGGGCCGGCGGCGGCACGCTTCGTGCAGGACCATTCAGCATTCGCCAAAATTTGAACCACGTCACATTTGTAGTATAAAAGCCATCCCCTCGCGACAGATCGCATCGGCGCGAAGTGACAAATACAGGGGGACATCCCATGTTCCGGTTGTTTCGGCAACGCGCGCTCAGGTGGCAGCTGCTGCTTGTGTTGGTCGAGTTCGCCCTGTTGGTGGGTTGTGTCTACGCCG
>JAGWZT010000119.1 GCA_018971925.1 Lysobacteraceae bacterium
TCTCCATGAACAAAGCTGAGTTGATCAACGCAATCGCCGATCACGCCGATCTGTCCAAGGCCGATGCAGGCCGTGCGCTCGACGCTGTCACCGACCAGATCAAGCGCGCACTGAAGAAGGGCGACGACGTGTCGCTGGTCGGCTTCGGTACCTTCGTGGTGCGCAAGCGCGCCGCGCGTACCGGCCGCAACCCGCGTACCGGCGCCACCATCAAGATCAAGGCGTCCAAGGTGCCGGCATTCAAGGCGGGCAAGGCGCTCAAGGATGCGCTGAACTGAGCTTTGAAGCATGGCCGGCTCGCGCCGGCCGTGTCTGACCTTCGGCGGCCGGCGCGATCTGCGTCGGCCGCCGCGTTTCGGGGGTGCTGCAAAGGCGTGCCGCGTGCGGAAGCTGCCATCCGGCTGCGCAGCGAAATTCCGCACAAGTTTTGTCCTCACCCCAGCGCTGCGCGCTCGGCCGCAGGCCGCCTCTCCCGGAGGGAGAGGGGGAGTGATAATCGCGCTGCGCGCGATGCGGTATTGATTGAAGGCCGCACGGGACGTGCGGCACGCGGAAGCCGCTTGCGGCTGACGCGGAAAACGTGGCGCGGCTCTGCCGCGACCGTTTTCGTGAGGGCCGTGGCAGGATGCCCGGTCCCGAACAACAACATGGGGTGCTTAGCTCAGCGGTAGAGCGTCTCCTTTACACGGAGAGGGTCGGGGGTTCGATCCCCTCAGCACCCACCATTTGCGGCGTCGCGGACGGCGCATCCCCTACAATAGCCGGCTGACTGACCCGGACCCATACGGCGGTACCCATGCTGCAATTCATTCGCAACCTGTTCAAGAGCTGGATCGTCATCGCGATTTTCGGCGTACTGGTGGTCGTGGCCTTCCTGTTTTTCGGCATCGAAGGCTATTTCAGCCAGAGCAACGCGACGTGGGTTGCCAAGGTCGACGGGCACGAAATCTCGCAGCAGGATTTCCAGACCGCCTTCAACAATTACCGGCAGGCGCAGATGAACGCGCCCGGCAACACGATGGAAGCGGCGGATTTCGAAAAGCCCGAGGTCAAGGAGCAGGTGCTCAAGCTGGTCGTCAACCGGCAGTTGTTGTTGAATGAGAACGAAAAGCTGGGCGTGCGGGTGCCGGACTCGGAAATCCGCGAGCAGATTGCCTCGTTTCCCGTGTTCCAGGTGAACGGCAAATTCGACTCAACGACCTACCTTGCCTACCTCGCCCAGATCGGCAAGACTGCGCAGGAATTCCAGGATTCCATCCGCTCGGATCTCGCGAGCCGCGAAATTCCCGAAGCGATCACCGGTACCGCTTTCAGCACCAAGGCCGATGCCGAGGATTTCCTCCGCCTGCAATTGCAGCAGCGCGACTTCAGTTTCGTCGACCTGCCGCCGCCGGCGCCGACCGCCGAGCAGCAGAACGTCACCGACGCGCAAATCGCGGATTACTACAAGGCGCACACGTCGGCGTTCATGAGTCCCGAGCAGGTGTCGGTGAACTACATCGATCTCGATGCCGCGACCATGAAGGTCACCCCGGATTTGAGCGACAAGGCCTTGCAGGCACGCTACGACAAGGAGAAGTCGCGCTTCGTCAGCCCGGGGCAATGGCAGGTGTCGCATATCCTGATCAAGCTTCCGGCAAACCCGAGCGCCGCACAGAAGCAGGAAGCGCTGGCCCAGGCACAGAAAGTCGACGCGCTGGCGAAGGCGCCCGGTGCCGATTTCGCGAAGCTGGCCGAACAGTATTCCGACGACCTGGGTTCCAAGCGCCAGGGCGGCGATCTCGGCTGGTTGCAGAAGGGCGATGCGGGTGCCGAATTCCAGGCGGCGCTCGACAAGATGCAGAAGGGCGAGATTTCCGCGCCGGTGCTGACCTCGGACGGCTACCACATCATCGATTTGCGCGATGTGCGCGAAGGGCATACGGAAACCTTCGCACAGGTACGCGACCAGTTGGCCGCCGAGGCGAGCAAAAGCGCGCGTGAAGATACCTACCGCGATGTCGGAAGCAAGTTGACCGACATGATCTACAACGACCCGACTTCGCTGAAGCCGGCCGCACAGAAACTCGGCCTCACCGTCGAGACCACGCCGCTGTTCGGGCGCGAAGGCGCCAAGACCGGCATCGCGGCCAATCCCAAGGTCGTGAAGGCCGCGTTTTCCGACATCGTGCTGGTGCAAGGCAATACGTCCGATCCGATCGATCTCGGCGACAACCACATGGTCGTGATCCATGTCGACAAGCACGTCGCGGCGGCGCCGAAGCCGCTGGCGCAGGTGAGCGACCAGATCAAGCAGGCGATCATCCAGCAGCGTGTCGATGCATCGGCCAAGACCATGGCCGATGCCGCGTTCGCGAAACTGCAGGGTGGTGCGAAACTGGATGCGCTCGCGCAGTCATCCGGCCAGAAGGTACAGCAGGAATCGGGCGTGATGCGCAATGCCGAGAACGTCGATCCCGATCTGCTGAAGGCCGTTTTCGAAATGGCGCACCCGGCCAAGGATGCCGGCACCCACGCCCTCGTGCCGCTAAAGGGCGGCCATTACGCGCTGGTGGATCTGACCACAGTCAAGTCGGGCGATACGTCCAAGGTACCGGACGAGGCGCAAACGTTCCTGCGCGAGCAGATGGCACAGGCATTCGGCGAGGCCGACCTGCAAGGTTTCCTGGACGTGCTGCGCAGGCATGCCAAGATCGAGACCGCGCCGCAACGACTCTGATTGAGACTGGATCGACCCGCGAGGGCCTGTTCGGCGACGGCAGGCGCACTTCGCCTGGCAAAAGTCTGTTTCAGAAATACGTGACGATAACTTCGGTCGGGCTTCCGGGTTGCCGCGGTGGCTTGACCGTGACTACGCGTGGCGGATCGCTGAACCGGCCGACGGCGACGGCTTGGTGCGGTGTACCTTGCGGAGATTCAAAAGTGACAACGGGCACGCTCCGGGCTGTCGGCATCATCACGCCACCCACGAACGTGATTTGTTCGCCGGCACTCGCGAGGGCAATGGCCAAAAGCAGCGGCGCAGGTTGCATGGACCGCAACTATTCGCCTTGCGTGGTTTTTTTGTTGTGACCTGGTTGGAATTCGAAACGTCCCGTACCGGAATGGGGGACGAATAGCCGGAATACAGGTAGCGGATTGCTGTGGTACCGTCCGTCGCCACGTCCATGCGTGATGCACACCAGGCGGTTTCGTGAGCGACCACGACCCGGCAGCTTTCTACGACGAACTGGCGCCGTTTTACCCGTTGCTCTATTCGAATTGGGACGACGCGGTCGCGCGCCAGGGCTACGCATTGTCGAATCTGCTCGCGGAGCTGGGTATCGCGCGCGGCGACATCGTGCTCGACGCCGCCTGTGGCGTCGGGACGCAAACGCTTGGATTACTCAGCGAAGGTCATCGCGTCATCGCGTCCGACTTGTCGGCGGGCGCCGTCGCGCGGTTCAAGGCGGAACTGGAACGCCGTGCGCTGCAGGCGGAAGCGCGCGTCGATGACATGCGGGAACTCGCCGGCGCCGAACCCGCATCGGCTGCCGTCGTGATGGCCTGCGACAACAGCGTGCCCCATCTGCTCTCGGACGCTGAAATCGCGCGGGCTTTTGCCAGCTTTCACCGAACCCTGAAGCCCGGCGGCTGGATGGTCATTTCAGTGCGCGACTACGCTGCGATCGAGCGCGAGAACCCGGACGTGCGGCCTTACGGCCTCAGGTGCGATGGAGATCGCCGCTTTCTCGCGGTGCAGGTGTGGGAGTGGGACGCCGACCAGTACGACCTCAGGCTCTACCTGACCGTCGAATCCGGTGGCACGTGCGACACGCGCGTGCTCACGAGTCGTTATTACGCCGTATCGATCCAGCGCCTCATGCAGCTCATGTCGACAGCCGGCTTCGTCGAGATCCAGCGGAGGGATGACGTGATGTTCCAACCCGTCCTCATCGGCAAGCGCCCGGATAGCGCCTGACGCAGCTTTCGGATTCCCTGCACGCAACGCAGATCAACCGCCCGTGTCCAGCCCCGCCATGCCCAGCGTGCTGTAGCCAGCGTCCACGTACACGACTTCGCCGGTGATGCCCGCGGCGAGGTCGGAACACAGGAACGCGGCGGCGTTGCCGACGTCGTCGATGCTGACGTTGCGGCGCAGCGGTGAAACCTGTTCGACGTGCTCCAGCATCTTGCGCAGGCCGGCGACGCCGGAGGCGGCGAGGGTCTTGATGGGGCCGGCCGAGATCGCGTTGACGCGCGTGCCCTCGGGGCCGAGGTTGAGCGCGAGATAGCGCACGTTGGCTTCCAGGCTGGCCTTGGCCAGGCCCATCACGTTGTACGAGACGAGCGCTCGCTCGGAACCGAGATAGGTGAGCGTGAGGATCGCCCCTTTGCGACCCTTCATCAATGGACGCGCGGCCTTGGCCAGCGCAGCGAGGCTGTAGCTGGAAATGTCGTGGGCGATGCGGAAGTTCTCGCGTGTCAGGTTGTCGAGGAACGCACCCTGCAGTGCTTCGCGCGGCGCGAAACCGATGGAGTGGATCAGGATGTCCAGTCCATCCCAGCGCTCGCCGAGGCTCTCGAACAGCTTTTCGATGTCGCCATCATTGCCGACGTCGCACGGCAGCACGATGTCGGTGCCGAGCTGCGCGGCGGCTTCGTCCACGCGGCTGCGCAGTTTCTCGTCGACATAGGTCAGCGCGAGTTCGGCGCCCTCGCGGCGCAGGGCCTGGGCGATGCCCCACGCGATCGAGCGGTTGCTGAGGATGCCGGTGACGAGTGCGCGCTTGCCTTCGAGGAAACCCATGGCGGCTGGTGCTCCGATTCGAAATCAGGAAAGCCGGTGATTGTACGGGTAAAGAGTGAGGCCGGGCGCTGCCTGGATGGAAAGCCGCTCGCTTTGCGAGCTGTAAAGTCGCGCCTGCGGCGCTGCAAAGAGTGAAGCAACCTCTCCCCCTGACCCTTTACCCTCCTTTGCAGGGCGCGCAGCGCCCGACTTCGCCCTTTACCCGTTTACGCGCAGCTTTTCGCCCGGGCGCACGTCATCGTCGCGCAGGTGGTTCCATCGCTTCAGGTCCTTCACGCTCACGTGATAGTGGCGCGCGATCGACCACAGCGTATCGCCCTTGCGGACGCGGTGGCGCTGCTGCGTGGGCGTTGGCGGGGCGGCGGTGTTCTGCGGCGGCGTGGGTTCCTCCGGCAGCGGCAGGCTGTTGCTGGGGCCGGCGTTTTGTTCCCTGGTGCTGACCTGCGCGACCGGTTCGGATGCACCGACCGTCAGCGCGGCAGCCAGCGATTCGGCGGCACCCGTTGGCAACAGCAGGGTGCGCGGGCTGTCGGACGGCACGCGACTGCTGATGTAGCCGGGGTTGAACGCGCGCAGTTCCGCTTCGGACAGCTCAGCCATCTCCGCGGCGTCCTTCAGGCGGGTTCCGGCGGGGACCTTGATGGTGGCAAGCTCGTCCGCGCGCGAAGGCTTCGGCAACTGGACATGGAACTGTTCCGGCTGGCGCAGGATGCAGCTCAGTGCCATCAGTCGGGCGAGATGGGTGCGGGTGGTGTGGCTGACCGGAATGGCCGGAATGGCCCCGCTTCCGAGCTCGGGGTGATCGCGCAGTGCGCCGAGTACGGCGTACGGCCCGGCGTTGTAGGCCATGTCGGTCAGGCGCCAATCTTCGAACCGCTGGTTGAGCGCCGTCAGCATCTTGATGGCGGCTTGCGTCGAGGCCACCGGATCGAGGCGTCCGTCGTACTGACGGTTTACCGTGACGCCGTGCAGGCGCGCGGTGCGCGGCATCAACTGCCACATGCCCGCGGGATCGTTCCGGCGACTCGGCTCGGCGGCGTTGTAGGAACTTTCCAGCATCGGCAGCATGGAAAATTCGCCTGGTATTCCGGCGTCCTGCAGTTGCCCGTGCACGTAAATGATCAGCGGGAGCGATTGCTTCAGAAGCTGCTCGAAACGCGCCGGCGAGCGGGTGTACATCGCCGCGTTCGCACGGATCAGGGGCGAATCCGCGCAGTCGTTCATCACGTAGCTGGCAACGATGCCGGCCCACGGCTCGTTGGCTGGTTCCGGGGTGGCGGCAGGTGCAATTTTCGGGACCTGCACCACGGGGATCGCGGTGACGACCGCCGGCGTCGGTGGTGGCTTGGTGGGTGGGGTTGCGCAGGCCGCGAGCACCATCGAGATCGCAAGCGTCAGGCCAAGGCGGATGCAGGTGCGCGGCGTACTCATGCGTGGAAGTGGTCCTTGGCCAGCCTGAGCGCCGCGAAGCGGTCCACGCGATTGCGCGAGGGAGCCGTGCCCTTTGGCCATGGCATGCGATCGTCGCGGATCGCGTCCACGCGCAGGAAGGGATTGGCGGCCAATTCATCGTGCAGCACGGCCGGCAACGTGGGGGCATTGCGTGCGCGCAATGCACGCGCGGCGTCGGCTCGTTCGGCGAGCGCGTGGTTGTCCGGT
>JAGWZT010000120.1 GCA_018971925.1 Lysobacteraceae bacterium
GTGACGTGCGGGATCATCGCCCAGTTGCGCGCGAGGTTGGCGCCGGAGAGCTTCTTGATGCGCGACAGCGGCTGTGTTTCGGTCGCGCCGAACCTGCTGAAATCGATCTGCGGCCACGGCAACAAGCGCAGCCCCTCTCCCGGGAGATGGGTTTGGGGTGAGGGTCCGATTCCGCCCGACATCGCCGACTTCACGAACTTCTGCACGTCTTCCCTGGTGATGCGCCCGCCGCGTTCGCTGCCGGCGACACGCGCGAGGTCGACGCCGAGCTCGCGCGCGAATGCGCGCACCGCGGGACTGGCGTACGGCACCTTGTCCGGCATGATCGAATCGGCATCGAAGGGAATGGGCGGGGCGTGGCGAGACGCTGCGTTGCCGCTTTCGCCGCTGGCTGCTGGGCGGGGTTGCGCGGCTGGGATGGGCTTTTCGGCCTTGGGCGCTTCCGGTTGCTTTTCGGGCGCCTTCTTTTCCGGTTCCTTCTGCGCGGCGGGTGCTTTCCCGGCTTCGCCACCTTCGCCTTCGATCGTCGCGATCACGCTGCCTTCGGAAACCTCGTCGCCGACCTTGACCTTCATTTCCTTGACCGTGCCCGCGAACGGCGCCGGTACTTCCATGGTCGCCTTGGCCGACTCCAGCGTCACGAGGCCCTGGTCCTTTTCCACACGGTCGCCCGGCTTGACCATCACTTCGATCACGGGCACGCCCTGGAAATCACCGATGTCGGGTACCTTCGCTTCGCGTACGTCTGCCATGTCCGCTTCCTTCATTCCGGAAAAGCTGCAAGACGCCCAGTTTCGCGCATTTGGCCGCTCCCGTCATGTACGGGGCGGCCTGACCCGAAAGTCACAGTGACCAGTGGCGGATGGCGAAACGCCGCCTTTGTCGGCAGACTGGCGGCAAACCAGCACCCAGGGGCCGCAGCGATGCTGACCATCCGCAACCTTTCCAAGACCTATCCGAACGGCGTGCGCGCGCTGAACAACGTATCGCTGGACATCCCGAACGGGATGTTCGGCCTGCTCGGCCCGAACGGCGCGGGGAAGTCCACGCTGATGCGCACGATCGCGACCCTGCAGGATGCGGACGGGGGCAGCATCAGGCTCGGCGACATCGACGTGCTCGCGGACAAACCCGCCACGCGACGCGTGCTCGGTTACCTGCCGCAGGAGTTCGGCGTGTATCCCAAGGTCAGCGCCGAAGCGATGCTGGATCACTTCGCGGTGCTGAAGGGCGTCACCCGGCGCGGCGAACGCCGCGACCTCGTGGATGCGTTGTTGAAACAGGTGAACCTGTGGGACGTGCGCAAGCGCAAGCTGGGCGGATTTTCGGGCGGCATGCGCCAGCGCTTCGGTATCGCGCAGGCGCTGATCGGCGATCCCAAGCTGGTGATCGTGGACGAGCCCACCGCCGGCCTTGATCCCGAGGAACGCCAGAGGTTCTTGAACCTGCTGGCGGAAATCGGCGAACGCGTGGTGGTGATCCTCTCCACCCACATCGTCGAGGACGTGACCGAGCTGTGTCCGCGCATGGCGATCATCGCACAAGGACAAGTGCGCCTGACGGGCGAGCCGCGCGAAACCATCCGCGCGCTGGAAGGCCGGGTGTGGCGCCGCGCGATCGACAAGGCTGCGTTGCCGCAGTATCGCGAACGCATGATCGTGCTGTCGACGCGCCTCGCGGGTGGCGCGACGCTGATCCACGTGTTGGCGGATGCGAAGCCGGACGACGGGTTCGAGAGCGTCGCACCCGATCTGGAAGACGTGTACTTCGGACAACTGCACCACGCCGCCTCCGCCGGGGCAGTCTGAAATGTTCGCCGAAATCTTCGGGTTCGAGTTGCGCCAGCAGCTCAGGAGCCCGCTGTTCTGGTTGATCCTCGCTGCGCTCGCGGCGCTGGCGTTTGCGGTTGCGTGCACCGACTCGGTCACGATCGGCGGTGGCATCGGCAATATCCACCGCAACGCGCCGTCTGTCGTGGTCACGATGCTCGGCGCGTTCTCGATCCTGGGCCTGTTCCTGATCACGATCTTCGTGGCCGGCGCCGCGCTCCGGGATTTCACGTCCAACACCGCGGAAATGATGTTCGCGACGCCGATGTCGCGGGGCGCGTATCTCGGAGGCCGGTTCGCGGCGGGCTGGCTGGTCAGCGTGCTGGTCCTGGTCGGCGTGGCGTTCGGCTTCTGGCTGGGATCATTGATGCCCTGGCTGGATCCCGCACGACTCGGCCCGACGCCGTGGAACGCCTATGTCTGGGCGCTGGCCGTGATCGTGCTGCCCAACCTGTTCTTCCTCGGCGCGTTGTTGTTCCTGCTGGCGACGCTGACGCGCTCGATGCTGGGCACGTACGTCGGCGTGATCGCGTTCGTGGTGTTGGTGGTCGTGGCCGGCCAGTTGCTGGGCCACGGCAACATCGAGCACCAGACCGCCGGTGCGCTGCTGAATCCGTTCGGGATGGGTGCGTTCGATCTGGCGACGCGCTATTGGACGGCGTCCGACAACAACACGCGGGTTCCAGTGCTCGCGGGCGTGATCCTGGGCAACCGCGCGATATGGATCGGGACCGGCGTGGTATTGCTGGGCATGACGCTGGTTCTGTTCAAACCCGACCGGGAAGGCTTGCGCTGGTTCCGCCCGCGCAGGCGCAGCGTGGCGCCGGAACCAACGGCGGTTGCCGCGCCGATCGTGTTGCCGGTGGTGAATTTGCGGGCAGGGTTCGCGGCGCGGCTCACCCAATTCCGCAAGCTGGCGTGGTTCGACACCATCAGCGTGCTCAAGGGCACCGCGTTCCTTGTAATGCTGCTGTTCGGGCTGGCCAACCTCACGGGGGCGCTTGCCTTCACGGGTGAAATCTACGGCACCAGCGTGTATCCGGTCACGCACCTGATGGCGCAAGCCATGGACGGCAGTTACAAGTGGCTGTTGCTGATCGTGCTGATCTTCTACGCGGGCGAGCTGGTGTGGCGCGAACGCGGCGCCAGGCTCAGTGAAGTAGTGGATGCGTTCCCGACCCCGGACTGGATTCCGCTGCTGGCCAAGGTCACCGCGCTGGCGGTGGTGACCGTTGTTTTCCTCGCGGTGGGTTCGCTGTATTGCATGGGCTGGCAGGTGCTGCGCGGTTTCCACGACGTGCAGCCACTGCTCTACCTGCAGTACATCGGGTTCTCGCTGCTCGGGTTCCTGCTGCTCGGCATCCTGTCGCTGGTTTTCCAGGTCTGGGCCAACAACAAGTTCGCGGGCTACGCGCTGGTCATCGGCTGGCTGCTGCTGATGTTCGGCCTGGCGCAGTTGCACCTTACCGACAATCTGTACCACTTCGGCAACGCACCGGCCGCGCCGTATTCGGACATGAACGGGTTCGGCTCGTTCTGGGTCGGCACGCTGTGGTTTCGCGCGTACTGGTATTGCTGCGCGATCGCGTTGCTGGTGATCGCCGCGCTGTATTGGGTGCGGGGCAACGTGAGCGGATGGCGCGCGCGTGGACGGGTCGCGCTGCAACGGTTCCGCACGCCGGCGCGCGCCGTGCTGGCGCTTTCACTGGCCGGCTTCGTTGCGATCGGGGTCTTCCTGTTCCACAACACGCATCGCTTGTATCGCTACCAGACCCATGACCGACAGTTGCGCCTGCAGGCCGGCTACGAGAAGGATTACCGCAAGTACCTGGGTGTGCCGCAGCCGCGGATTACCGGCGTCGACGTGGACGTGGCGGTGTATCCCGCGCAGCGGCGTGTCGACATCGACGGCCGTTACACGCTGATCAACAAGCATGCCAAGCCGATCGATACGTTGCTGGTGCAGCTGCCCACACTGGATACCCGCGACTACAAGGTCGATCTGGAATTTTCCGCGCACACCGTTGCACTCGCAGACAAGCGGCAGGGTTTCTACCTTTACAAGCTCGCCAAGCCGCTGGCGCCCGGCGCGTCGATGGACTTCGGCTTCAAGATGCACGTGGCCTACGAGGGCTTTGCCAACGAGCCGACCGGCGAGCAGATCGTCCACAACGGCACCTTCATCAACAGCTTCGCGTTTCCGCATTTCTGCTACGACGAAAATCGCCAGATCACCGACAACAACGATCGCCGCAAGTACGGCCTCGGGCCGGCGCAGCGCTTGTCGAAGCGCGAGGACGTCGCGGCCCACGCCAACAACCTGATTTCCTGCGATGCCGACTGGGTGCATTTCCAGGCGACTGTTTCGACCAGCGCAGACCAGATCGCGCTGGCACCCGGTTACCTGCAGAAGGAATGGGTACGGGACGGCAGGCGTTACTTCCATTACGTGCAGGACACGCCGATCCTGGATTTCTTCTCGTTCCAGTCGGCACGCTACGAGATCGCACGGGAGAAATGGCACGACGTGAATCTTGAGATCTATCACGACCCGCAACATCCGTACAATGTCGAACGCATGTTCAAGGCGATGCAGCTGTCACTCGACTACTACACCGCGCACTTCGGGCCGTACCAGTTCCGCCAGTTGCGCATCCTCGAGTTCCCGGATTACTCCAGCTTCGCGGAATCATTCGCCAACACCATTCCGTTCTCCGAATCGATCGGATTCATCGCGGATGTGCGCAAGTCGGCCGACATCGATTATGTCACCTACGTCACCGCGCACGAGATCGGCCACCAGTGGTGGGCGCACCAGGCGATCGGCGCCGACGTGCAGGGCGTGACGATGCTGGACGAATCGCTGGCGCAGTATTCGGCGCTGATGGTGATGAAGCACCTGTACGGGCCGACGAAGATGCGCAAGTTCCTGAAGTACGAACTGGACCGCTATCTGTCGGGGCGCGGCGGCGAGGAAGTCGCCGAAGAACCGTTGGCGCTGGTCGAGAACCAGCCCTACATCCACTACCACAAGGCCTCCGTGATCTTCTACGCGCTGCAGGACTACCTGGGCGAAGACAAGGTCAACGCCGCGCTGCGCACGTGGCTGGACAAGGTGAGGTTTCAGCAACCGCCCTATACCGACACGCGCGAGTTGATTGCCGACCTGCGCGCGCAAGCGGGCCCGCAATACCAGGGGCTGATCACCGACTTCTTCGACAAGATCACCTTGTTCGACGACCGCATGGTGTCAGCGGCTGCGAAGAAATTGCCGGATGGCAAGTACGAAGTCACGATGCACGTGCACGCGGCCAAGTACTACGCCGACGGCAAGGGCAAGGAGACGCGCGCGAAGGTGGACGTTCCCATCGAAATCGGCGTGTTCGCGCAGGCGAAGGATGGCGCGGAGCAGGACGAGCAGCCGCTGTATCTCGCGAAGGTTCCAGTCAAGGACGGCGACAGCACCATCACCGTGACGGTGGACGGCAAGCCCCACGAAGCGGGCATCGATCCGTTCAACGAACTGGTGGATCGCGTGAGTGACGACAATCGTGCGCCGGTGACGATCGAGTAGGAGCGGAGGAAGCCGCGACCCGGCGTCGCGGTGCGTTCGCTGCTGCGGTGCAGGAGCAGCGAAAGCCTCGACCGTGCGTCTTCCCACAAGGCAGGTCGGGCCTTTCGGCCCTCCTGCAGGCGTGGATCATCACCCCGGTACCCGCGTCATTTTTTCGGCAACGGTGTGAACTTCGACGGGTCGTAGCCGCCGACCTCGAACTTCAGCGTCTGCTTGCCGCGGTCTTTCGTGGTGACGTCCATCTCGATCACCCTGACTTTCTGCATCGCCGCGATGAAGCGCTTATTGTCGTTGATGAACATCGCGGGCTCGCCCGTCTTGGGCAGGTAGGCTTTCCACGCTTCGCGCTTGCCGTCGAAACGCATCACGACGTTGCACAGGTCCTTGCACAGGAAACCCTTGCTGCCATCCGGCGCGAACAGGTAAACGCTTTCGCCCCACTTCACGTGGCGGCGCAGCACCAGTCGCACGCTGTTCGCGCTGCGCGGTTCGGAATAGGTACTGGCCGTCGATTGTTCGCCGCCCATGTTTGCCGTCTGGTAATACCAGAGGTTCGCCAGCCGGTCATGCTCGGCCTTGGCTTTCGCGTTCGCCTGGATCTGCGGCAGGGTTTTCTGCACTTCGGCGGCCGCGGGGGTGCCGGGATATTTCTGGACGATTTCCTCGCCCACCGGCGCCGCCAGGGTTTCGCTGTGCTCGGCCAGCATCTGCTGGTAGAGCTTCAATTCCTTGTCGGCGGCGGCTGCGTTGGCCGTGGCCAGCGCCGAGGCTGAGGGCGCGGCGGGCGGTGGGGGCGCCTGTTGCGAGCAAGCCGAAATCAGCATGCACGCGGTCACGGCGACGAGGAACGGAAACGAGCGAGTGGCGAAACGGATCGCGGGTGTGTCCATGCCTCCAGTATAGGGATGAAGCAGGACAACCGTGACTCAGCCGTTCTTGTCCGCGTAAAGCTCGTAGTGTTCGACGGCGGGCTCGAACTCCAGCAGGAAGCGTCGATCTTCCGGGTAGTACTTGGCCCGCGAAATGTCGCTGCCGGCAAACGC
>JAGWZT010000121.1 GCA_018971925.1 Lysobacteraceae bacterium
TGAGCGATTCGCAGCCCGGAAGTTTCGCGAACAGTTTTTCGACATCGAGCAGGTCGTAGAGACAGAAGCGGATGTCGCTGAGCGGGGCGGTGTAGTTCGTGGTCACGGCAATCCTTCGTACATGGATGAACCCCTCTCCCATTGGGAGAGGCGGCCTTCGGCCGAGCGCGTAGCGCTGGGGTGAGGGTACGATTTTCGCGAAAGAACCCCAACCTCGCGCATGCGCCGTACCCTCATCCGGCCCTGCGGGCAAAAGAAACAGCCGCGTTTCACGCGCCTTCTCCCGAAGGGAGAAGGAAGAAGCTGAGCTCTCTTCCGGAGGGAGGGGGAGAAACTCATCGCCAGATGTTTGAAACACCCGGCACCGGCGAAATGTAGCCCTTGCCGTCCAGCTTGAACGGCTGCGCGCCACCCTTTTCGCCCTTGCCGACCGATAGCGTACCTTTCAATTCGTACTGGATGGCGTTGCGTTTCGCGGCAGCCAGCGCGGCGGCGCCGGGAGCGTCGGGCTTGAAGGACGCTGTCGCGATGTCGGCGTCCATCGCGGGGATGTCGAGCGCGGGTGAGAGCGCGACATGGCCAGCCGGCCGGCCGTCGAGGGTGAGGGCGGCGTCGATCGAATAAACATGCATGCCGGTGTCGTAGCTGTAATTCTGGAAGCGCACCACCGCGGACCATGTGCCGTCGCTGTTGACGGTGAGCTGCTGGATGCTGGCGGCCGGCGGTTGCAGCTTGGTGCCGGCGCCGAAGCAGCCGGCCAGCGCCAGCGTCGTGCCGGCGAGGCCGAGGACGAGCAGTGCGCGCGAAAGGGTGTGCGACGGGCGGGTGATCATCGACCGACTCCTCGATGGACGAAACTCAGCGAAAGGTACTTTAACCCGCCGCGTGAAGGTGCGGCGCATCCAGTGACTTCGCCGCAGCCCCGAAAGTTTCAATGCCTTCGAGCGCGACCAGCCGGCCATCTTCGATGCGCGCGACCTGATCGGCCAGCGCGATCACCTCGTCGGGCTGGTGGCTGACCAGGATCGTGGTCAGCGCGAACTCGCGCTTGAGCCCGCGCAGGTGTTCCAGCACCTCCTCGCGCGCCTCGCGGTGCAGGTTGGCCAGCGGTTCGTCCAGCAGCAGTGCGCGCGGCTGACGCAGCAGCGCGCGACCGATCGCGATGCGCCGGATCTGGCCACCGGAAAGCTGTCCGGGCCGGCGTTTCAGCAGCGTCGAAAGTTGCAGCAACTGCACCACGTCGCCGAAGGCCCGCGCGGTCGCGTTGCGCGGCATGCCGTAGCGCAGGTTTTCCCGAGCCGTGAGGTGCGGAAACAGGCGCGCGTCCTGGAACACCACGCCGAGATCGCGCCGCGCCGTGGCCACGTCCACGCCGGCGCGGCTGTCGAACAGGACGTGCTCGTTGATGGAGATGCGACCGTGCTCCGGCCGCAGCAGCCCGGCGATGGCGAGCAGGGTGGAAGTCTTGCCGCAACCGGATGGCCCGAAGAGCGCCAGCGCACGGGCGGGCGAGGCAAGCTGGAGTTCCAGCGAGAACTCGCCGCGTTGCAGCGCGAATTCGAGTTCGATCATGCCTCGGCCTCACGCGTGCCGCCGCGCAGCAGCATCAGCGCTGCGATCACGCCGGCCAGCAGGGCCACGATCACCGCAACCAGCGTCAGTCGCAGCGCGCCACCTTCGCCGCCGGGCGTCGAAATCAACTCGTACAGTGCGATCGGCAGCGTGCGGGTCTGGCCCGGGATCGACGACACGAAGGTGATGGTGGCACCGAATTCGCCGAACGCGCGTGCGAAGGCCAGCGCCAGGCCCGCGACCAGTCCGCGCAACGACAACGGCAGGGTGACGCTGAAAAAAATGCGCCACGCGCCCGCGCCCATCGTCGCGGCGGCGTTTTCGAGCCTGTGATCCACCGATTCGAACGCGTTGCGCAGCGCCACCACCAGCAACGGGAACGCCATCACCGCCGCGGCAAGTGCGGCTCCCGTCCAGCGGAACGCGATGGACAGACCCGCGGCATCGAGCCAGCGTCCGATCGCGCCGTGGTGGCCGAACACGATCAACAGGATGTAACCCGTGACGACCGGCGGCAGGATCAGCGGCAGCAGCAAGAGGCCCTCGAACAGCGGCTTGCCGAAGAAGCGTTTGCGCGCCAGCAGCCACGCGCACCCGATCGCGACCGGCAGCGAGCACGCGACGCCCACCAGCGAGACCTTGAAACTCAGTGCCAGCGCGACAGTTTCGGCGTGATCGAGCAGCATGGTCAATGCGTCAGCACGTCGAAACCCCAGTGCCGGAACACCGCTTCCGCGCGTTTCGATTCCAGCGCAGCGAGCAGCGCCCGGGTCGCCGCATTGTCGTGGCCCTTGACGATGGCGACCGGGTACACGATCGGCCTGTGGCTTGCGGCGGGGAATGTCGCAAGCACTTTCACGCGCGGTTCGGAAACCGCGTCCGATTGGTACACGATGCCGAGCGGACATTGCCGCAGCGCCACCAGGTCCAGCGCCGCGCGCACGTCGCGGCTCATCGCCATGCGCGGTTCGAGCGCATGCCACATGCCCAGGTGCAACAGCGATTGTTTGGCGTAGATGCCGGCGGGCACCGAGTCGGGTAGGGCAATCGCCAGACGCCCGTCGTGGCCCAGCGCGTCGAGCAACGGCCGGGCGCCGTGCGCAAGATCAACCCTCGCGCGTGAATCGGATGGCGCGACCAGCACCAGTGCATTGCCGAGCAGGTCGCTGCGCGTGGCCGGGACGATCGCGTCGCGTTTCGCGGCATCGTCCATCCAGCGCTCGTCGGCGGAGATGAAGATGTCGGCAGGTGCGCCATTCTCGATTTGCCGCGCCAGTGCAGACGATGCCGCGTAGACAAGGCGTGGCGCGGGCGAGCCGAGCACGCCATCGTGCGCCATCTGGTCCAGTGCGGGCTCGAGACTCGCGGCAGCGAAGATCGTGGGTGGTGCGGCGGCTGCTGCGGCGACGGATGCAAGTATGCACGCCGTGACGAACAGGCACGCCGCCGGCCATCGGATTTCTCGCATCTTCGTCGCGTCCGCGAGCGTGAGAACGCGACGATTCTAACGGTGGCATGGCGAGGCCGCGCGGCGCGCCGGATCAATGGCCCCAGATGACGGTCATTGTCGCCTTCGCGAGCGTGTGCTGCTTGATCGCCGCCAGCGCATCGTTGCGGCTGAAATGCGCTGCGGGGCCAAGTTCCGGTACGTCGAGCGCGTACACGGTGATCTCGTAGTGATGCGGCTTGCCGGGCGGCGGACAGGGGCCGGAGTAACCCGCGTTGCCGAAATCGTTGCGCAGTTGTTCGGTGTCGCCCGGGGCGTTGCCGCTGTGCGGCCGGCCGGCGCCGGCGTTCAATCCGTGCGCGCCCACCGCGATGTCGAAGGCTATCCAGTGCCAGAACCCGCCAGTCGCATCCGGGTCATACATGGTGACGGCGAAACTTTTCGTTCCCGGCGGCGGATCGTGCCAGCGCAGCGGTGGCGAAACGTTGCCACCGCCGCATTCGGTATAGACATCGGCCAGCGGCATGCTTGCGCCGGCACTCAACACCGGGCTGTCCAGCGTGAAACCTTGCGCGGCCCATGCGGCGACCGGCGCCAGCGACAGGCACAGCCAAAGCAGGGCGCGGCGGCGCATCGCCTTCATGCCAACGCGCGCGTGCGCGGCGCGTGCTCGCGCAGGTACTCGGCCAGCACCACCGCGTTGCAGTGCTTTGCATCGTGCGCCATGAACAGCAGGGTCGCGTTCGCGTGCGCTTTCAGCAGGTCCTGCAACGCCGCAACCGCTTCCGGGTTCGCATCCAGTTCGGCGCGATAGCGCTTTCGGAATTCTTCCCATTTGGCCGGGTCGTGCCCGAACCACTTGCGCAGTTCGGTGCTGGGCGCGATGTCCTTCACCCACGCGGTGAGCTGCAGCTTGTCCTTCGATTGGCCGCGCGGCCACAAGCGGTCGATGAGGATGCGCGCGCCGTCGGCCTTGGTGAGCGGTTCCGTTGCGCGCTTGATCTTGAATGACACGACAACCTCCGTTGTGTGATGGCTGCACAACAAGGCATCATAGGCGATTATCCGTGAAAGATTCGACATGACCAGACGCTTGACCGTGCGCCGCTCGCCCATCCACGGCAATGGCGTTTACGCCGCCACCGACATCCCGGCGCGCACCGTGCTGATCCGGTACAAGGGCCGCCTGCGCACCCACGCCGAGGCCGACCGGTTGTACGACGACGGCGCCGACACCGGGCACACCTTCCTGTTCACGCTGAACGACAAGTACATCGTGGATGCGAATGTCGACGGCAACAGCGCGCGCTGGATCAACCATTCCTGCGCGCCGAATTGCCGCGCCTACATCGAGGAAGTCGATGGTGCGCGCAGGGACAAGGTGATCATCGAGAGCAGACGCGCGATCAAGGCCGGCGAGGAACTCACCTACGACTACGGCATCACGCTGGACGTGCCGCACACCGCAAAGATGAAGCGCATCTGGGCGTGCCGCTGCGGCGCCAGACGCTGCACCGGCACGATGCTGAAGCCCAAACGTTGACGCCGGAAAACGGAGAAACCGGCTGCGCGCAAATCAGTTCGCAGGCCGGCCAGGCAATGTGGCAAGAAATTCGCGCAGTGCGCGCTCGAATGCCCAGGGCTGGTCGTGGAAGACGGCATGCCCCGCGTCCTGGATCACGACGGCGCGTGCATCCGGCATCCGTTTGGTCTCGGCCTGCTGTTCGGCCAGTTCGAACGAAGTTCCGGCGGCGATGATCAAGGTCGGCTTGTCGAATTTCGCCAATGCCGGCCGGCGATCGACCGCGAACATGTCCATCGTCAGCATCGCGATCCCGGTGCTGGTCGGCGTGCGCAGCGAACCATCCACCATGCGTTTCATCTCGTCTGCGCCCGGCGGTTTGCGGAAAATGGCCTGCATCATGCCTTTCAGATACGCGCGCGGCTGCGCGGCATAGATCGCCATGTTGCCGAGGATGGTTCTGGCTGCCTGCGGCTGTACGCGCTGGAAATCCGGTCCCGATGAAACGGCGGCATCCACGAGCACGATGCCGTCGAGACGTGCGGTGCCGGACTGCGCGACATAGGCCGCGACATCCTGCACGCCCTGCGACCAGCCGATCAGCACCACGTGTTCGAGCTTCAACTGGTTCATCACGGAGGCGAGATCACGGGCGCGCTGCTCCGGCGTGTTGCCGTCGGGCGTTTTCGAGGATTCGCCCTGCGAGCGCGGATCGATCGCGATCACGCGGTAGTCCTGCGCAAAGCGCTGCATCTGATCTCGCCAGACACCAGCATCCATCGTCCAGCCGGGGATGAACAGCAGTGCGGGACCGTTGCGCAATCCCCCGTCCACGTAATGGATGCGGACACCGTCGGACACCGTGACGAAACCCTGCGCGAATGTCGCGGCGCTGGCGTCGAACACGACGAACAACAGGCAAACGGCCAGAAGCGCGGCCGCAAATTTGCGTAACGATTGCATATACACGTTACGGCGCCGGCTTGCGGAACAGCAGCATGAAGCGGTCGGTGTGGCCCAGCGCGGGCGGCTTGTAGGAGATCGTGTCGCGCTTGTCGGCAGGGTTGCGCAGCGCATCGCTCGTCTTCACGAACTGGAAACCATGTGCCTCGAAATCCTTGCGCGCATAGGTTTCGTCGATGCGGTGCAGGGTGCCGGCGTCCTTGTTGCCGGTGCCCGGCTTGGCCGAATGATCGACCACCAGCAGCACGCCACCGGGCTTCAAGGCGCGTTGCAGCTGGTCGAGTACCCGTGCCACATTGACTTTCGGCCAGCCATCCTGCGGATCAACCCAGTAAAGTTCGTGATAGACCTTGACCATCACCACCGCGTCCAGCGAGTCCGGCTTGAGGCCCATGTTCGTGAAATTGATAGTGCGGTGTTCGACGTTCGGTAGCCCTGCAATGCGCATCTGCCATTTGCCGCCGGCAAAGTCGTCGTAAGCCTTGTTGTTCAGCAGCACGACCTGTCCGGTCGGGCCGACCACGTAATCCAGCAACTGGCTGTAGTAACCCTCGTAGCCGAGGAAATCCAGTACGCGCATGCCGGGTTTGATGCCGATGAAGCGCAGCACCGTGGCCGGGCGATCGGTGACATCGCGCTTGAGATCGGCCGCGCTGCGGCCAAGGTGGGCGACCGCGGCGTCGTAGATGTCCGCGGCACGCACCGGCGCTGCGGCAAACGCAGTGCCGAGGGCAAGGGCGAGGGTGATACCGGACCGGAAAACGCGAGACGTCATGGCGGTGCTCCGGCAACACGCACAAGGTGCGGGTTCAGGCACCCTAATCCCGTGCCGGCATTCGTTCGAATGCCGGAAGTCACGCCCGTCGCCACGGCCCTTGGGTGAGCGTTTC
>JAGWZT010000122.1 GCA_018971925.1 Lysobacteraceae bacterium
GGTCCCGGCACGGTGTACTGGGAACGCTTCGGCCACGACGCGCTGGTGATCACCGACACCGCCAGCGGCGAGGCCTACGCCTTCAACTACGGCCTGTTCGATTTCGAGCAGAAGGATTTCTATCTCAACTTTGCACGCGGGATCATGATCTACCGCGCCGCCGCGTGGCCCGCCGCGGACGACATCCGGGAATATTCCGGCGAAGGCCGCTCGATCACCGACCAGCACCTCGACCTGACGCCTGCCCAGCGCGCGACCCTGCGGGATTTCCTGGTCTGGAACGTGCAGCCGAAAAACTCGCGCTATCGTTATCGCTATTTCGCGGACAACTGCACCACGCGCGTACGCGATGCGTTGAACCAGGCGCTGGGTGGCACGCTGGAACCCCAGCTCACCGGTCCGGCCCGGCACGGCGAAACCTACCGCAGTGAAACCGATCGGCTGATGTCGGGGCAGTCGTGGTTGATGTACCTGCTCGACTTGGGCCTTGGCCCCTATGCGGACCAGCCGCTGACGCGCTGGACTGGCGCGTTCATCCCGGCGCGATTGATGGACGAGTTGCGCAGCGTGCACGGCACCGACGGTGCGCCTCTCGTGCAATCCGAAACCCTGCTGTCACCGCAACGCCTGCCCGCACCGCCCGCGCAGGCACCCGACATGCGCTGGCCGCTGCTGATCGCCGGATTGGTGCTGGGCATCGCGTTCATCGCCGCCGCATGGCTGCGCGACCAGTACGACATCGAGCGCTGGTGGTTCGCGGTGGTCGGCACTTCGTACGCGTTGCTGGCGGGCATCGCCGGCACGCTGATGCTGGTGTTGTGGTTCGGCACCGCGCACCGCGCCGCATGGGCCAACGAAAACCTGTGGCTGTTCAATCCGCTCGCGTGGCTTGCCATTCCCGCGCTGCTGTGCGTGCGCAGGCCGGGTGCGGCGGCCTCGCGCCTTGGCATCGCCATCGCCGCACTGATGACGCTGCTGTCGGTCTTCGCCCTCTTCTCCAAGCTGCTGCCGGCTTTCCCGCAACACAACCTGCCGTGGATCCTGTTCGCCCTGCCCGCCTGGCTCGGCCTGCTGTGCGGCTTGTGGCTGATGCGCGTGCGCACGCCGCGCGCGCTTCCCGCATAATCGGGACATGGATACCCCGGCCGCGAAATCCATGGTCGCCAACTGTGCCGCCTACGGCGCGGACGGCAAGAAGATCCGCGACATCACGCTGGACGAGATCAGCGATTTCCTCGCCCGCCCCGACGGTTTCGTGTGGGTGGGGCTGGTCGAACCCGATGAACCCCTGCTTGAAAAACTGCGCGTGGAATTCGGCCTGCATGAACTGGCGGTCGAGGACGCGCACAGCGCGCACCAGCGGCCCAAGATCGAGTCCTACGGCGACTCGCTGTTCATCGTCGTGCAGACCGCGCAGATGACGGAAGGCAACATCGCCTTCGGAGAAACCCACCTGTTCGTCGGCAAGCGCTACCTGCTGTCGGTGCGCCATGGATCTTCGCAGAGCTATGCGCCCGCGCGCCGCAATTGCGAGCAGGCGCCGACGCACCTCGCTCTCGGGACCAGCTACGCGCTGTACTCGATCCTGGACATCATCGTGGACAACTACCTGCCGATCGTGCAGGACTTCAAGCAGGAGTTGCAGGAACTCGAACACGACGTGTTCAGCGACGTGTCCAACCGCGATGTCACGCGCCGCTTGTACGACATGCAGCGTGAACTGCTGACGCTGAAACTCGCGGCCACGCCGTTGCAGGACATCCTGGGCCAACTGGTGCGGCTGCATCCGGAGGTGATCCGTGACGAGGTGCGCCCCTATTTCCGCGACGTGCAGGACCACGTCACCCGCGTCAGCGATACGATCAATTCGATGCGCGAGATGCTGGGCGCGGCGATGAACGTGAACCTGTCGCTGATCACCGTGCGCCAGAACGAAGTGGTGAAGCGCCTCGCTGGCTGGGCCGCGCTGCTGGCGGCGCCGACGTTGCTGGCAAGCTGGTACGGCATGAACTTCCACGACATGCCGGAGCTCGCCAGGCCCTACGCCTATCCGATCATCATCGGCATCACCGCCGTGGTGTGCGTTTCGCTTTTCATCGTGCTCAGGCGGGCGAAGTGGCTTTGACGTCAATCGGCTGCGGCTGTGCCACCGCCGCACGGCGCGACATCCACAGCAGCGCCAAACCGACGATGATCAGCGGAACCGATTGGACCTGGCCCATGGTCAGCCAGCCCGTGTGCAGCAGGTACCCGAGCTGCGCGTCGGGCTCGCGGATGAATTCCACCGCGAAGCGGAAGCAGCCGTACAGCAGCGCGAACAATCCCGACACCGCGTAACGATGCCGCGGCCTGGCCGAGAACATCCACAACACGGTGAACATCACCACGCCCTCCAGCAGGAACTCATACAACTCCGAAGGCTGGCGCGCGTAGGCATCCAGCACACCGCCCTGGTACAGCGCATGCAGTTGCGCCACCGACATGCCCGCGAATTTCGGGTTCTCCTGCAACGCGTGCGGATAGATCATCGCCCACGGCAGCGTGCTGAGCTTGCCCCACAGCTCGCCGTTGATGAAATTGCCGAGCCGCCCCAGGCCGAGGCCGATCGGCACCAGCGGCGCGACGAAATCCACCACGTCGAAGTAGTGCGCTATCGTGCCTCGATGTTTCCACCACCATCCCAGGCTCGCGGCCAGCACACCCAGCAGCCCGCCATGGAAAGACATGCCGCCGTCCCACACGCGGAAGATCTGCAGCGGGTCCGTCCAGATCCAGTTGATGGGCTGGTAGGTCAGCATGTACCAGATGCGGCCGCCCACGATGATGCCGAGCATGCAGTAGAACGCGAGATCGAGGAAGGAATCGCGATCCACGGCCAGCCGTCCCTTCCGGCGGCGATACTCGCCGAGGGCGAGGCCGGCGATGAAGCCGCCCAGATACATCAATCCGTACCAGCGCACGCCGAACGAGAAGACGTGGAAGGCTACGGGATCGATATCGACGAAAAATGGATGCGCCATGGACCGGCCAATGCAAGCGGTGACCGCGCATTCTAGCGTGCGCCCGCGCGCGGCCGCGCCCAGCCACTGGCAGCCGCGACTTTTGCGAAAATAGGCGCATGGCCACCCGCAACACGTTCGTCCTTCCCGATGTCCTGGCTCCCGGCCTGCGTGTCGTGTTCTGCGGCACCGCGCCGGGCACGCGCTCCGCCCGCGAAGGCGCGTACTACGCGCATCCCGGCAACCATTTCTGGCGCACGCTGTGCGCGGTCGGCCTGACGCCGCGCCTGCTCGCACCTTCCGAGTTCCGCGAGGTGCTGCAATTCGGCATCGGCCTGACCGACGTCGCCAAGCACCATTTCGGCTCCGACGCCGAATTGCCGCGCACGGCGTTCGATGCAGCGGGCCTGCGACACAAACTCGCGCGCTTCCGGCCACGCATCGTCGCGTTCACCAGCAAGAACGCGGCCCGCGCGGGACTCGCACTTGTCGCTTCAAAGCAGATTTCCTGTGGCGAATCCGATGCGACGCTCGCCGGCAGCCGCGTGTTCGTGCTGCCCTCGCCTTCAGGGCAGGCGCGCGGGTTCTGGGACCTCGCGCCGTGGCGGGAACTTGCAAAAGTTCTTGCCGAGAGCTGCAGATCGGCCTGAAAGTGTCGCGAGCGAAGGCGGATTGCGCGACGCCAGAGCGCAAGCTGCCGACTTGAACGCGACCGGAACGGGCCCAAGGCGGGCCATGCACCCGAAGGGCAAGCCACAAGGATGTGGCGACTTGCGCAGCAGCTTGTCAGACCGATCTGTTGACAGACTTGCGCACTATCAGCATCGCCAGCTCCAGCGATTGCTCATAATTGAGTCGCGGATCGACAGTGGATTTGTAGGCCCGGCCGAGATCGGCCTCGGACAGGTTGCGGGCACCGCCGAGGCATTCGGTGACATCCTCGCCCGTCAACTCCAGGTGCACGCCACCCAGGTGCGAGCCTTCCGCCGCATGAATGTCGAACGCCTGCTCGAGTTCGCTGCGGATATTCGCAAAGCGGCGCGTCTTGACGCCGGTGCCGAGTTTTTCGGTATTGCCGTGCATGGGATCGCACACCCACAGCACGCGCCGGCCAGCCGCCTTCACCGCGTTGATCAGGCGCGGCAGATGTTGGCCGATGCCGCCCGCACCCATGCGATGGACCAGCGTGAGGCGCCCGGGCTCGTCGTCGGGATTGAGGATGTCGAGCAGCGCCCGCAGCTGCTCGGCGTGCATCGCCGGACCGACCTTGACCGCAATCGGGTTGCGGATGCCGCGACACATCTCCACGTGTGCGCCGTC
Organism: Lysobacteraceae bacterium; assembly: GCA_018971925.1. GTDB lineage: Bacteria > Pseudomonadota > Gammaproteobacteria > Xanthomonadales > Rhodanobacteraceae > 66-474. The sequence goes on from JAGWZT010000122.1 coordinate 4,320, forward strand.
GAGCGCGGCGGTGCGCATGCCGATCCACGGAAAATGAGTCGACAGGTCGAACCAGCCCCACTGCCGCGGCACCTGCCGCGTCATGGCCTGCTCGTAAGGCAGCAGCAACGCTTCGTGCGACGTGTAGAAATCGGCACGCTGGAAACTGGCGATGGGGCCTGCCAGCGTTTCCATGAAATGCATGGCGCCGGAAATGCCATCCACCATCTGCCTGTACTCGGCGGCCAGCGGCGAACCCTCCACCCACGCGAGATTCCAGTATTCGGGATGGTGCAAGTCGGCGAAACCGCCGTCGATGAGCGCGCGGACGAAATTCATCGTCATCGCCGAGCGCGCGTGGCCTTCCAGCATGCGCGCGGGGTCGGCACGCCGCTCCGCCGCCGTGAACGCCGGACCGTTGACCAGATCGCCTCGATAAACCGGCAAGGTGACGCCATCGATGGTTTCGGTGTCGGCCGAACGCGGCTTGGCGTACTGGCCTGCGAAACGGCCCACGCGCAGCACCGGCATGCGCAGGCCATGCACCAGCACCAGGCTCATCTGCAACAACACCTTCAGGCGATTGGCGATCACCTCGTTGTCGCAATCTGCGAAGGTCTCCGCGCAATCGCCGCCCTGCAACAGGAAGCGCTTGCCGTCCTGCGCGTCCGCCAGTTGCTGCTTGAGGGCAAGGACCTCCCACGACGTAACCAGCGGCGGCAGCTTGGCGAGCTTGGCGAGCGCGGCGTCCAGTTCCGCCGGATCGTCGTACCGCGGCATCTGCGCGGCAGGATGCGCCTGCCAGCTGTCTGCCTTCCACGGCCGTACTTCGCGAACGGGGCGCAGGGGTGTGCGCGAGGATGATTCGGGACCGGCCATGCTCAATTCCCCATCGCGCGCAACGGGCGCATGCCAGCCGACTTGCCGCCGCGTGGACGCGGCAGCAGCGCCCAGATTCCGAGCACGACATACCAGATCAGCGTCCAGCCGGCCATCGACAGGCCGAGGAACGTCCACGTCACCTGCGCGCAATCACCGGATCCTCGCAGCATCGTGGTGATGAACTGGCTGAGCGGGATGTAGTGGCCCTTCAACTGCGCCAGCAGCATGTCGAACCCTGCGCCGCACGCCGGGATCTGGCTGGCCGGCAGTGATTGCAGCCACAGTTGCCGCCCGGCCATCGCGACACCGAAGCCGGCGCCGATCAGGACGAGCACGACGTATGCCCAGCGGCCACCGCCGCGCGGCGCGTGCAATCCGCCGACGAGAAACCACAACCCCATCCAGATGAACGCCACGCGCTGCAGGATGCACAGATTGCACGGCATCAGGTGCAGCTGCTGTTCGGCGTACAGCGCATAACCCAGCATGGCCACGCAAATCACGAAGCCGAGCAGAAAGGCGGTGCGGAAGGACCAGCGAAGGGGACTCATGTGTGGCAGGGCGGAAGGGGCGGACGTGCAACAGTAGCGTTTTCGTCGCGCCCTGTCATTCCGGGCCACAAAAAACCCGGCCAGGGGCCGGGTTTTTCATCGAAGCGTTTGCGCCGGATCAGTCTTCGGCGCCCGCTTGCGTCTGCGGACGATCGACCAGTTCCACGTAAGCCATCGGCGCGTTGTCGCCGTCGCGGAAGCCGCACTTGATGATGCGCAGGTAACCGCCCTTGCGCTCGCGATAACGCGGGCCGAGTTCGACGAACAGCTTGCCGACCGCCTGCTTGTCGCGCAGGCGCGCGAAGGCGAGGCGGCGGTTGGCAACGCCATCGACCTTGGCCAGCGTGATCAGCGGCTCGGCGACGCGGCGCAGGTCCTTGGCCTTGGGCAGGGTGGTGCGGATCAGTTCGTGCTTGATCAGCGAAGCCGCCATGTTCTTGAACATGGCCTCGCGGTGGGAGCTGGTCCGGTTGAGTTTGCGTCCGGATTTGAGGTGTCGCATGACTGTATCTCTCTATTGTTATGGGAAACCTGCAACGTGTGCAGGAGCCCTGCGAAATTCGCTCTTGAAAACCAAAGTGCTCGTCGAAGCGAGCCGTTGTTCTTGCTCCCCTCTCCCTTCGGGAGAGGGTGCCCCGTCAGGGGCGGGTGAG
>JAGWZT010000123.1 GCA_018971925.1 Lysobacteraceae bacterium
ACGGCGATGAACGCGGCCATCGAAGCCTGCGTGCGCGACGCGTTCACGCAGTACCAATGGAATTACAAGCGCTTCAAGGCGCGCGCGGGCAGCGGTCTTTCCGATGACGCCTACATCGCGACGGGCGTGCGGACGTGAAGTGGCATGTCGCCCTGACCTGGTGGACGCTGCGTGCATTGGGCGTCCTGCCGTTGCCGGTGTTGTACGCGATCGGCGGAGTGCTGGGGCGGCCGCTGTGGTGGCGCCGCCACGCGCGCGAGCGCGTGCACACCGAAGTGAACATGCGCATCGTGCATCCGGAACTCGATGACAAGGCGCGTGATGCGCTGGTGCGCGAGTGCCTCGTCGAAACGGGTCACGCCGTCACCGAAATGGCGGCGGTGTGGGGGCGCGGCGCGCGGCGTGCGCTGGAACTCGTCCACGAGGTCGATGGTCTTGAACATTTCGATGCCGCGCTGCAATCCGGACGCGGACTGATCATCGCGGCGCCGCACCTCGGCTGCTGGGAGCTTTTGAATTACTGGCTTTGCGCACGAACGCCGATCGCGATCCTGTACGCGCCGCCGCGCAATCCCGCGTGGGAAGCGATGCTGGTGCGCGCGCGTGGCGACCTCAAGCCGGAACAGGTGCGTGCCGAGGGCGCGGGCGTGCGCACGCTCTACAAGCGCCTTGCAGCGGGTGGCGTGGTGGGGATCCTGCCCGACCAGCAACCCAAGCGCGGCGAGGGCCAGTTCGCGCCATTCTTCGGCCTCGACGCCAACACCATGGTGTTGTTGCCGCGCATCGCGCAGCGCACCGGCGCGGCGGTGCTGTTCGCGTTCGCCGAACGTTTGCCACGCGGGGCCGGGTTTCGCATCCGCATCCTGCCCGCGTCCGAGGGCATTGCGGATGCCAACATGCGCGTTGCCTGCACCGCGCTCAATCGCGGCGTGGAGCAATGCGTCGAACTCGCGTTTCCCCAATACCAGTGGACCTACAAGCGCTGGGCCGAACGGCCCGACCCATACGAGCATGATCCGTATTGGCTGGCAAGGAACGGAATGGCCGGGTAGGTTGGGCTGATGTCGGACTTGATCCGGCGGAAGCCCAACGTCGTACGCTGATGTTGGGCTTCGCCGGCAAAAGCCGCCGGTTCAGCCCAACCTACGATTCGAAATTCTCGGGAGCGCGCGATGCAACCCATCACCTGCATCGAAGACCTGCACCGGCTTTACCTCAAACGTGTGCCGCGAATGTTCGTGGATTACTGCGAATCGGGTTCGTGGACGGAAGCGACATTGCGAAGGAATCTGGACGATTTCGCGCGCATCCAGTTGCACCAGCGCGTCGCGGTCGGCGTGGAAGGCGGTACCACGGCCACGACGATGCTGGGCGGGGAAGTGGCGCTGCCGGTGGCGCTGGCGCCGGTCGGTTTGTGCGGCATGCAGCACGCCGACGGCGAGATGCTGGCGGCGAAAGCCGCGCTCGATTTCGGCGTGCCGTTCACGCTTTCGACCATGAGCGTGTGTTCGATCGAGGACGTGGCCGCGTTCGTGAAGCGGCCGTTCTGGTTCCAGTTGTACGTGATGCGCGACCACGCCTTTATCGAACGCCTGATCGACCGCGCGAAGGCGGCGGGCTGTTCCGCGCTGGTGCTGACGCTGGACCTGCAGGTGATGGGCCAGCGCCATCGCGACATCAAGAACGGGTTGTCGACGCCGCCCAAGCCGACGTTGAAGAACCTCGCGAATCTTGCGATGCATCCGCGCTGGTGCCTCGGCATGGCGCGCACGCGCCGCCACCGGTTCGGCAACATCGCGGGCCACGTCGAAGGCGTCAGCGACATGTCCTCGCTGGCCGCGTGGACGGCCGAACAGTTCGATCGTGGCCTCAACTGGAACGACGTAGAGTGGATCAAGCAGCGTTGGGGCGGCAAGCTGATCATGAAGGGCGTGCTCGATCCCGATGATGCACGCCGTGCGGTCGATTGCGGCGCGGACGCGATCGTGGTGTCCAACCATGGCGGCCGCCAGCTCGATGGCGCGCCATCGTCGATCAGCGTGCTGCCGGAAATCGCATCGCGAGTCGGCAGGGGTTGCGAGGTGTGGCTGGACGGCGGCGTGCGTTCCGGGCAGGACGTGCTGAAGGCCATCGCGCTGGGCGCGCGCGCGGTGATGCTCGGTCGCGCGTTTGTCTATGGACTCGGTGCAATGGGCGAAGCCGGCGTCACCACGATGCTGGAACTGATCCGGCGCGAACTGGATTTGACGATGGTGTTGTGCGGCGTACGCACTGTTGCTGAAATCAACCGGCGCGTGTTGCACGAACCCGCACCTTGAGCGCTTGGCCAACGGTGAAACGCTTCCACGGGTTCGCCGCGCTTCATCCGGGCTTCCGGCTCACGGTCAGCCGGTCATTCGCATGCCGGTTCCGGCAGATGTAGGCGCGCGGCAAGCGGAGTAGAGTGAACGCCCCGGTCGGCGTCGCTCATCGTCGTGCGGGCTCGCTACCGGGCGTTCGATCTCAATCGATCCTGGAGGCAGGTATGAATACCCAAGGTTCAGTGGTCAGGTATGGGGTCATTGCCCTCGCAATGGTCGTGACGGCCGCGACGCAGACGGCCGAAGCAAAAACCAGGGCCCCGAGCGATGCGCGGTTGATCGCCAGCGCAGAACGCGCCGCGCCAGCGGCCGTGGCGAAGGGTGCGACCATCGTATCGGTGGGCGCCGACGGCAAAATGCGCACCCTGCGCGAGGGTCACAACGGCTGGACGTGCATGCCCGATTCACCGGCCACGCCGGGTCCGGATCCGATGTGCATGGACAAGAATGCGTTCGAATGGGCCGGCGCGTGGATGGGCCACAAGCCGCCTACAAGCGGCAAGATCGGTTTCATGTACATGTTGGAGGGTGGTACCGATGCCAGCAACACCGATCCCTATGCGACCAAACCGAGCGCCGGCAATCACTGGATCAAGACCGGTCCGCACGTCATGATCGTCGGCGCTGACCAGGGCTTCTACGATCTGTATCCGAAGAGTGCGGATCCTGACACCAGGGCACCCTACATGATGTGGGCGGGGACGCCGTACCAGCACCTGATGGTGCCGATAAAGTAACTGGGTGACGAGTTTGCGGCAGGGCGGCGCAAGGCGCTGCCCTGCGCGGATGCCGCACGAGCCTCCGCTGATCGGGACTCTAGTGCAACAACACGGCGGCAACGATCAGCGCGGTGGCGATGAGATACGGCACCGACCACGCGTGGAAGCGCCAGCCGATGCCGCGGCTGCCGTCGAGGCGCAGCGCGATCAAGTTCGCCAGCGAACCGATCATCAGCCCCGCGCCTCCGACATTCACCGCGGCCGCGAGCAGCGTCAGGTTCGGTGCGAAATGCAGCAGCGCCACGGCGGCCGGCACGTTGCTGATGAGCTGCGACAGCAGGATGCCGCCCGCGTACGTCGCGCGCGGATCGTGCCACGCCAGCGCGCCGACATGGGCTTGCACGAAAGGCAGTGTGGCGAGATGCCCCAAGCCGACGAACATCGCGGCAAACGTCACCAGCAGCAGCCAATCCATGCTGGCCAGCACGCGCCGGAAAAACAGGATGCCGATTGCGATCACGATCAATGCCGCGGGAATCGCGTAACCCCATTGCAGCGCCAGCACCATCGAAACCAGCAACGCCAGCGAGCCCGCGAGCAACGGGGTGTCGAGGCACGGCGCGGCTGCGGTGTCTTCATGCAGGCGCAGCGGCGTCGCTGAAAACGCAAATCCGCACGCGGCCAGCAGCACGCCGAGCAACACCGCGCCGGTCGGCGCCAGCGCCGCGGCGTAACCGAAAAATCCCAGCCCCGAGTGCTGCCACAGCAATAAATTCTGCGGGTTGCCGATCGGGCTGAAGGTGGAACCCGCGTTCACCGCCAGTGCCTCGAAGATCACCAGCCGCTGGCGCGGGATGCGCGCGATCCGATCGATCGCGAGCGTCAACGGCACCACGAGAAACAACGCGACATCATTGGTCAGGGCCGTCGCAAGTGTCGCCGCCAGCAACACCAGCGCGAACGCCAGCGCGCGGACGTTGTGCAGGCGCGCGACCAGGTGCAGCGCGAAGCGTTGCACATGACCGCTCTCGCGCACGCCCTGGGTCAGGATCAGCAAACCGGACAACCCGGCGAGCGTGGGCAGGTCCAGCCAGCGCAGGTATTCGACCGGCGTGCGTGGGTCGAGAATCGCGAGCGCGAGCACCAGCAGCAACAGCGCCTGCAGCAGGCGGTCGTGTCGAAGGCGGTGCAGCGGGGCGGTGAAGTCGGGCAAGGGCTTTCCGATCGATTCGCGACATGCTGCACCGGCGCACGGCCGCAGGTAAAGGGCCGCACGTGCCGTTCACGTGCCGCCGCGCATGCTGGAAGGCATGTTGTCGCGTGAGCCATGGCGGTGGTTGCTGCGTGGCGTGTTGGTCATGGTTGCCGTCAGCGCCGTGACAGCCTTTTTCGTTTCCGGTGCGCAGAATCATCTCGATCTCGAAACGCTCCAGCGCAGCCGCGCGTGGCTCGCCGCCATGCAGGCGGCGCACCCGTGGCGGCTGGCGTTCACTTTCCTGGGGGTGTTGATCGCGGTGGTGCTGTTGTCACTGCCGTTGCTGACCGTGATGACGCTGGCGGCGGGCGCGATCTTCGGCTTGTTCGAAGGCACTGTGCTGATGTCGTTCGGGTCAGCGATCGGTGCAGCGCTGGTGATGCTGGCGTCGCGATTCGTGTTCAAGGATGCGTTGCGCCGGCGCTTCGCGCATCGACTGCACAAGATCGACGCGGGCATCGAGCGTGACGGCGCGTTCTACCTGCTCAACATCCGGCTGGTGCCGATCGTCCCGTTCTTCGTCGTGAACCTGCTGATGGGCCTGACCCACATGCGGGCGTGGACGTTTTACTGGGTGACGCAAACCGGAATGCTGGTCGGCACCGCGGTGTATGTGAATGCCGGCACCCGTGTCGCGCAAGCGGGGAGTGTGCGGGACCTGGTGTCGTTGCCGATGATCGTTTCGCTGGCGCTCCTGGCAGTGCTGCCGTTCGCGTCGCGCTGGATGATCAAGCGCGCACGGCATTGGAGGCATGAGCGCCGCTGGCACACGCATCGGTGAGTTCGTAGGTTGGGCTGAATGCAATGAAGCCCAACGTGGATGGCGATGGCGTTGGGCTTCGCGTTGCTCAGCCCAACCTACTGTGCATCAAATGCCGGCGTACCACTGATACCCCTGGTCTTCCCAGTAACCGCCGCGTCCGCCTTCGATGTGCTTGAAAGAATCGACCAGATCAATGCGGCGCAGGTATTTCGCCATCTTGTAGCCCAGTTGGCGCGGCACGCGCAGCCGCAGTGGCGCGCCGTTTGGAATCGGCAATGCCTTGCCGTTGAGTTCCCACGCCAGCAGGGTTTGCGGATGATACGCATCGTCGAAGTCGAGCGATTCGTAGTATTCGCTGCCGTCGTCCATGGCGTCGTAGCAGCGGAACACCACATAACGCGCGGCCCTGGCCGGTTGCGCCATCTGCAACACGCGCGACAACTGCACGCCGGTCCATTTGCCGATCACGCTCCAGCCTTCCACGCAATCGTGGCGGGTGATCTGGGTGCGGTTCGGCAACGCGCGCAGTTGTTCCAGCGACAGTGACAACGGGTGTGCGACCAGTCCGCCTACGCCCAGCCGGTAATCGCGAAAACCGTTGGCGGCGAGCGCGCGGTAGGCAGGCGCTTGGGGGTCGGTGCTGCCATTGGGACGAAACACCGGCGAGATGTCGGCTTCGTTGTATTCGCGCGCCATGGCGTCGCGCGACAATGCGCGTTGCGCGGCGTGGCTCAACGCTGTCGCGCTGCCCAGCACTTTCGGTGCCCAGGTGGTTTGCGACAACTTGTCGCAACCACCCAGTGCAACCGCGCCGGTGAGCGCCAGCGCGTCGCGCAGGAAGCGGCGGCGTTTATTGATGAGTTTCATCGTTCTGCTCCACCGTGACGGCGTAACGGCCGGTGATGATCGAACGCAGGTTGTTGCCGACACCGGTCACGATCACCTCGAAGATGTGGATCAGGAAGAACGCGATGAAACCCATCGCGAACAGGAAGTGGATGCTGCGCGCCGATTGCCGGCCGCCGACGAGATCCACCAGCCAGCCCAGCACGCTGTCCATTCTTGGCGACATCGCGAGGCCCATCAGCACCACGCCACCGCCGAAAAAGAAGATCACGATCAGATAAGCGAGGCGCTGCAGCACGTTGTAGCGCGCGGCCTCTTCGCCGTGCGGATGCCGCAGCAGCGCATGGTCGATGATCGAACGGCCGATGCCGCACCAGTCGCGGCGCGTGGGGACGAGGTCGCGGGTGAG
>JAGWZT010000124.1 GCA_018971925.1 Lysobacteraceae bacterium
CCGGCGGCCAGCACCACCCCGGGCTCGCCACCAAGTGCGCCTGCGTGCGAAGTCACGGCGTCACTTGCCAGCGCCACAGTGCGGGCCGGCAACGACTTGAGCAGGCGTTCGGCCAACTCGCGTGCCGCTTCGGGCGCGATGAGCACCCCGGGTGCGCCGATGCCGACCGCGTCGACCAACTCCAACCCGTGCCCGGCGAGCAACGGCGCGGCTACTGCGAGGATCGCGTTTGCGGCTGCGGTCGCGCCGGCCGGCGCGGTCAATCCCAGCGTGCCCTCGCCGGTGGCGGTCGCGCTGGGTTCGACCTCATCGCCACGCCACAAGATTGCGCGGCAACCGGTCCGACCGAGATCGATGGCAAGCGTGGAGTAGTCCGTCACGCACCGCTCCGTGCCGCTGGCACGTTCTGGTTTGACCGATCCGGCGTAGGTGGCGATTCGCTCGCGCTGCGGATGCGGGCGCCCAGCGCGGTGAGTTTTTTCTCGATGTGCTCGTAGCCGCGGTGAATGTGATAAACGCGCAGCACCTCGGTCACGCCGCTTGCGGCCAGCGCCGCCAACACCAGTCCCGCCGAGGCGCGCAAATCGGTCGCCATCACCGGCGCGCCGTTCAGCCCGTCGCGTCCGCGAACGATGGCGGTGTTGCCCTCGAGTTGTATGTCCGCGCCCATGCGTTGCATTTCCTGTACGTGCATGAAGCGGTTTTCGAACACGTTCTCGGTCACAGCGCCGGTGCCTTCGGCGATCGCGTTCAGCGCGACGAATTGCGCTTGCATGTCGGTCGGGAAACCGGGATAGGGTGTGGTATGGATGTTCACCGCGCGCGGCCGGCGACCGAGCATGTCGAGGTCGATCCAGTCTGGCCCCAACTGGACTTGCGCACCCGAGGCCTCCAGCTTGGTCAGCACCGCTTCCAGCAGATCCGGGCGCGTGTCGAGCACCCGCACCCGGCCGCGCGTGATCGCACCGGCGACCAGGTAAGTGCCGGTTTCGATGCGGTCGGGCAGCACGCGGTATTCGGTTCCGTGCAGCCGGCTCGTGCCGTGGATCGTGATCGTGCCGGTGCCGGCGCCCTCGATTCGCGCGCCCATGCCGTTCAGGCACATGGCGAGGTCGACCACTTCCGGTTCGCGCGCGGCGTTTTCCAGCACCGTACTGCCCTGCGCCAGCGTTGCCGCCATCATCAGGTTCTCGGTGCCGGTGACCGTTACCTTGTCGAACAGCACGTGCGCGCCCTGAAGACGCGAAGCGCGAGCCTTGATGTAGCCTTCGTCGACCGTGATGGTGGCGCCCATGGCCTCCAGCCCGCGCAGGTGCAGGTCGACCGGCCGGGCGCCGATCGCGCAGCCGCCCGGCAGCGAGACATCGGCTTCGCCGAAACGCGCCAGCAGCGGGCCCAACACCAGGATGGAGGCGCGCATCTTCTTGACCATGTCGTAGGGCGCCACGCAGGTGTGGACGCCGCGCGCGTCCGCTTCGAGCGTACCCTCGTCGGGTTGCGTGATCCGTACGCCCATCTGCGACAGCAGCACGCTGGCGGTGACGACGTCTTCCAGCTGCGGCACGTTGTGCAACCTCAGCGGTTCGTCCGTCAGCAGCGATGCCGCGAGGATGGGCAGTGCCGCGTTCTTCGCTCCGGAGGCACGGATTTCGCCGTTCAGGCGCACACCGCCCTCGATGATGAATTTATCCAAAGGTGAATCCTGTTCGTCTGTCGTCGGGATGGTGGATGGTTGCATGGATACGCAATGCCAACCACGCGCGTAGCATACCGTTGGCCCTGTATGCGGCAAAGACGGCATGCTCCGGATGGCGGCATCGGAAGCGCGTCATCGTCCTGGGCCTGTCAACGCCATGCCAATCGGCCGCGCCGAGCGCGCGGAAAAGACGGCCACGAATCAACCCTCACGTTCCCGCTCCATGCGTGGTGTGCGGAGAACCATCGTTTCCGGCGGCGCCGCGGCGTGACTCAATGACAGCAGTCCGCCCACCAGCAGGGTGATCGCGGCGCCGATCGGCACGTACCAGGGGAACGCGAGCGCGTTGCCGTCGATCCTGACCTCGAGCACGATAACCGCCATCGAGACCAGCGTGGCCATGAATGCGATTGCACCGTCGCGCTGGTTGGCACGCTTGATCCACAGTCCCAGCAGGAATGCGCCCAGCAGTGCGCCGTAGGTGTAGCCGGTGATGCTCAACCCCAGCACCACGACCGGATCGTCGGTGCGTGTAAACATCGACGCGAAGCCCACCAACGCGCCGCCCCAGACCAGCGTTGCGATCCGCGATACGCGCAGCATGGTCCGGTCGCTGTATTCGCGGCGCCGGAACAGGTGGACCAGATCGGTGAGCGTCGAGTTCGACATCGAGTTGATGGCCGACGACAGCGAACCCATGGTCGCGCCGAGGATGCCGGCGATCAGCAGGCCCGAAACGCCGGGTGGCAGGTCCCGAATGATGAACTCGGGAAACAACTGGTCCGGCGTGGCAAGCCCGAGTTGCGTGGGTGTCCGGCCGCCCCAGTGCAGCCACAACAACGTCCCGACCATCGAGAACAGTGCGAATTGCAGGGTGACGACCACCGCGCTGCCGATCATCGCCTTGCGGCCGTCTGCGAGCGTCTTGCAGGCAAGTATCCGTTGCACCATCAGCTGGTCGGCGCCGTGCGAGGCCATCGTGAACACCGCGCCGCCGAAGATCGCGGCGACGAACGCGTACGGGCTGGTAAGGATGTGCGCATGGAAGTCGAATACCTGGAGTTTGCCGGCTGCGAACGCACTGCCGAGGCCGGACCACGGCGTACTTCCAAGCAGGATCGCGATGCTCAATATCGCGCCGCCGACGTACAGCAGCATCTGGATCGCATCGGTCCATACCACCGCCCGGATGCCGCCTGCATAGGTGTAGGCGACCGTGATGCCCGCCAACACCACGATGATCTCGAAATAGCTCGCCTGCACGCCCGTTCCTGCGAGCAGCAGCGCGATCGGGATCGCGGCCGCAAACAGCCGCACGCCCTCGGCAAGCAGCCGGGTTGCCAGGAATGTCACCGACGCGAGCCCCTGCAGCGTGGGCCCAAAGCGCAGTCCCAGATATTGATAGGCGCTGACGAGATCTCCGCGGGTGTACAGCGGCAGCATCACGAACGCCACGAAGGTGCGCCCGATCATGTAACCGATTCCGAGTTCGACGAAACCCCAGGCGCCGAGGTAGGCCACGCCGGGCACGCTGATCACCGTCAATGTCGAGGTTTCGGTGGCGACGACGGAGAAGCACACGACCCACCACGACAGGTTGCGTTCGCTGACGAAGTAGTCGGTGGCCGAGCGCTGCCGACCGCTTATGCGCAATCCGATCGCGGCGATCACGACCAGGTACGCGGCGATCACGAGCAGGTCGAGCGCGCGCATCAGACGGGCTTCATCGCGTGCGAGTCTGCATTCGTTGGGTGCGCCGACGATCGCGCGATCAGGTTCATGACGATCGAAAAATATCGGAAGTGGCGATGCCTGGCAAAGTTGCCGTCTTCCATCACATGCGCCTGATGCCCGCGATTTATCGGGGATTCGGTGGGCCAGTCACAACCTTTGGTTATGCGACGTGCCAATCTTTTCATTGGCAGCGTGACGGACCCGTGCTTAATCTCAAGGGCTACGGAGGGCGTGGCGATGTCTCATCCGAACACGCAGTTGGCGGTGCCGGGGGCTTCAGGCTTGGGGAATCACGGTCGTGGGACGACGTACGAACGGCGCGCTCTTGCGCTTGCCGTCTCCCGCCGGCATCCCGCGCGCTGGCCAGTATCTCCCGATGGCGGGAAGGCCGAACTCGAGCACCCGCGCAGGCATGCTCGCGGGCGTGTACGGCGCCGGTATTCAAGAGGCCGGCGCTGCTTGGTCGCGGATGGGGCCCACGCGAACGCGCCACGCGTTCGAAAGTTCGCTATTTGTTGAATGTTTCCGGTGATGCGTCGAGCAGCAAGAAAATCGCTGCCGGGGTGTCGTTGCGCAGGTTTCAAGGAGTGGGGTGCAAATCACATGAACAACAACAGACTGTCGCGCAGGTTGCGTCGCAATGGCTTCATCCAGCGCAAGTCGCTGGCACTGGCGATCGGCGGAACGATCGCACTCGCTTTCAGCGGTGGCGCGCTCGCGCAGGCCGTGAATGGCACCATCCAGGGCAGGGTGCCGGTCGCTCCCAACGAGGCGATCCAGATCACCGGTGGCGCCGGATTCAACCGCACCGTCACGGTGGGGCCATCCGGCCAGTACTCGATCACCCTGCCGGTCGGCACCTATACCGTGTCGTTGTTGCAGGACGGCAAAGTGGTGCAGAGCCAGACCAACGTGGCGCCGGTGGCGGCGGGTGCGGTGACGGTCAACTTCACGTCCACTACCGCGAACATACAGACCCTCAACACCGTGGATGTCAGGGCCACGGTCCCCACGATCGACGTGACCACCACCAACCAGGTCACGACGATTACGCAGCAGCAGCTGCAGCAGTTGCCGTTGCAGCGCACGGCGGAGGACATCGCGATGCTGGCGCCGGGCGTCCAGCCGGGCTCGGCGGTGCTGGTCGGCGGACCGCTGGGCACTCCGGCAGTGACGTTCGGGGGCGCTTCGACGGCCGAGAATTCGTACTTCATCGACGGCATGCTGTCGAGCGCCGTGCTCGACGACCAGGGCGGCATCGGGCTGCCGTACAACTCGATTGAGCAGCAACAGACTTTCATCTCGGGCTACGGCGCCAAGTACGGTCGATCGATCGGCGGCGTGATCAACCAGATCGGCAGAAGCGGATCGAACGAATGGCACTTCGGTGTCCGCGCGCAGTGGTCGCCGACGGATTGGACCAGTGATCCCGAAAACACCTACTACGCCAATCCGCTCGTCACGCGGGCGGGCCACCATGCCGGGGACCTGTACCAGTACAACCAAAGCAACCACGGCATGAACACGGTCTACGACGCTTATGTCAGTGGCCCGATCGTCAAGGACAAGCTGTTCTTCTTCCTGAGCGCCGAGCAGGACGATTCGACGTATGCAAGCGTCGGTTGCAAGTACTGCGGCGGGTATCAGTATTTTGACCAGACACACAAGCCCAAGATCTACACGAAAATCAACTGGAATATCAACGACAGCAATTTCCTGACCTTGACCGCCCTCCAGAGCTCACTGAAGACCTGGGACTGGGCCTACAACTACGACTACACCACCCACAACGCGACGACTTTTTTCAACAAGGGACAGACGGGCAAGAACGTCTACCGGATGGGGGTGCTCAACTACACCTCCTATATCACCGACAACCTGACCCTGCATGCGATGTATGGCAAATCGCGCGAGCAGTACGGGAGTTTCCAGCCGGCCTTTCCAGGGTACGACCCGAACATGGTTTTCGTGGGCGGCATCGCCAACGAAAACCCGGCCTACACGCCCAACGGCCCCATCGGCAATACCCAGAACGCCCTGACGGTGACGCCGGGGAACCACAAGGTCAACCTTACCGACTACCGCGTGGACCTCGACTACAAGTGGCGCAACCACGATTTCCAGGTGGGCATCGACAACGACATCTCGACGGACCTCAATGATGGCGCGGAGGCCACCGGACCGGGATACGGGTGGTCCTACGGAGTCGTCGAGGGAGCGGATATCAACAAACCGCTTATCGGCACCGACCCGAACTCGATACCGTACGTGGCGCCGGTGAGTTCGAACCCCGCGGGAGCAGGCGGCTACTACGCGATGAAGCTCTTCCAGGCCTACAATCCGTCCACACGGGTCGTCGAACGCGCGCAATACGTCCAGGACAACTGGCAGATCACGCCGAACTTCCTGCTGACGCTGGGTTTGCGCAACGACCAGTTCGTCAACTACGACGCCGCTTCCAATCCCTATATCAGGTTGACCAAGCCCAACTGGTCGCCGCGCATCGGCTTCAGCTGGGATGTGCACGGCGATTCCACCCTGAAGGTATTCGGCAACGCCGGGCGTTATTACCTGACCCTGCCGGTGGGTGTGGGCACGACCGTGGCCGCGCCCGTCGTCAACATCACGCAATACGGAACCTATACCGGCATAGACCCGACCACCGGAGCGCCGACGGGATTCCAGCCGTTGCCACAGAATCCCGCGGGAGGGGTATCTTGTTGCAACCAGTACGGCGTTCCGCGTAACGCCGCGACCGTGGCTTCCCAGAACATCAAGGCTCCGTACTCCGACAATTTCGTGCTGGGCATGCAGCAGAAACTGCATTTCCTGACCACGGATTGGGTATTCGAGGCCACCGGCACATTCGAGAAA
>JAGWZT010000125.1 GCA_018971925.1 Lysobacteraceae bacterium
CGGCCGCCGCTCGTGGCCGTTGCCGAAATTGTTCCTGGTGATGGCGACGCAGAACCCCATCGAACAGGAAGGCACCTTTCCGCTGCCCGAAGCGCAACTCGATCGATTCCTTTTGCACGTCCCGGTCGGGTATCCGAAAGCGGATTCGGAGCGCGAAATCATGCGGCTGGCGCATTCGCGGGCACGCGAAGAACTGGCGCCGCACGCGCGACCGGAACGGTTGCTGACGCAGGGCGATTTGTTTGCGGCGCGCGGGCAGGTGCTCGACTTGCACATGGCGGAGGGCCTGGGCGAATACATCGTGCAATTGGTGCTCGCGACGCGCGACCCGCGGCCATGGGCGCCGGGCTTGCGCGGCAAGATCGCGTGGGGCGCGAGCCCGCGCGCCAGCATTGCGCTGGAACGTTGCGCGCGCGCCGCCGCATGGCTTGCGGGACGTGACTTCGTGTTGCCCGAGGATATCCAGTCGCTCGCCCCGGATGCCCTGCGCCATCGCGTGCTGCTGGGCTACGAAGCGGAAGCCGAAGGTTTGCGCGTGGATGATGTGGTGAAGCAGCTGCTGGAGCGCGTACCGCTGCCGTGACACCCCCTTCCGACGGAAGGGGGGCGCGACGAAGTCGCGGGGAGATGTGGTCGCACGCGAACGGCAACCGATGCCCTCGTCGCGCTTCGCGCGCGTTCGCTACGCTCCGCCCTTCGCTCGCGAAGGGCGGAGGTCACAAACCTCATGGCACACCATGTCTGCAAGTGTCGACCACATAACCGAACCCACCCTCGGCATTGCACGCGTCGATCTCTCCGAACTGATCGCGCTGCGCGCACGTGCGGGCAAGCCGGTGGCGCACGCCGCGAACATCCGCACGCCGCTCGCGGGAGGCCATGTCTCCGCGCTGCGCGGCCGCGGCATGGATTACGCGGAGTCACGCATTTACCAGGCGGGTGACGATTCGCGCAATATCGATTGGCGGCGCACCGCGCGAAGCGGCAAGTGGCACACCAAGCTGTTCCAGGCGGAGCGCGAGCACAGTTTGCTGTTGTTGATCGATACGCACGCAACGATGCGGTTCGGCACACGCACGCGCTTCAAGTCCGTGGCTGCAGCGCGTGCTGCCGCATGGCTTGCCTGGACTTGCGTGCGCGGTGGGGATCGCGTGGGCGCCATGGCGTTCGGCAGCCAGCGTGTCGCCGTCGATCCGCAACCCGGCACGCGCGGCGCGTTGGGGGTGCTCGGGGCCGTCGCGCGTTGGGATGAGCAAACGTCCTCTGCGCGGGAAGGCAATGCCGAACCGTTGTCGGTGGCCCTTGCGCGTGCGCAGCGAATGGCCATATCCGGCAACCAGGTTTGGCTGCTGTCCGACGGCTGGTGCACCGATGCTTCCGCAGCGCACGCGCTGGTGCGCCTGAAGCGCCACGCCGATGTTCGGGTTGCCATCGTGGTGGACGCGCTGGAACATGTACTCGCGCCCGCGGGCGATTATGTTTTCGACGCGCCCTCGGGGCGGCATCGCGTCGATCTTTCGACGGCCGGTGCCCGCGTGCAACTGCGCGACCAACTCGCCCGTGGTTGCCGTGCGTTGGCGAAGGCCTGCGATGAAGCTTCGGTGCCATGGGTGATACTGGCCACCGGCGAAGAGCCGGATTTGCGTCTGGCACCGCTGTTGCGCAGGCGCATTCTGGAGCGCCGCCGATGAGCGGGCCGGCGCTGCGGGATATCCATTTGCCTCCTGCGCATTGGTGGCCGCCGGCGCCCGGCTGGTGGCTGCTTGCAGCCTTGCTGTTGATCGCAGCGATCGGAATCGCATGGTGGTTTCGGCGCATGGGGCGCGGCAATCCGGTGCGCGTGGCGCTGCGCGAAATCGACGCGCTCGAAGCCGCGCATGCGTGTGATGGAAACACTGGGCGACTGGCGGACGGAGCGTCGCGATTGATGCGGCGGGTGGCGCTGCGTGCGGCGCCGGATGTTGCCTCGCAGACGGGTGCGGAATGGCGTGCATTCGTGCAAATGCACGCACCCGACGCGACCACCCGGCAGGCGTTGGACGAACTGGTCGGCGAGCGTTTTCGTGCGCAGCCGATGCTGGACGCGCCGGCTTTGCTGGCGGCGTTGCGGGCGTGGTGCCGGAGTGCGCTGCGCGCGTGTGGTGCTCGCGATGCGCATGGCGCTCCCTCTTCCACCATGGCGGCATCCCCATGACGTTCGCATGGCCATGGATGTTCCTGCTGCTGCCGTTGCCGTGGCTGGCCTGGAAATTCCTGCCGCCTGCAGCGCCAGGCGCGGCGCTGCGCCTGCCGCAGCCGGTCACGCTCACGCAGCTCACAGCGGTTGCCCACGTCACGAGTTGGCGCGTGTGGGTAGCCGCTTTGGCATGGGTGTTGCTGGTTTGTGCGGCCGCGCGTCCCCAGCAACCGGCGCCGCCGCAGGCGATCACGCATACCGGGCGCGCCCTGATGCTGGCGGTCGATTGCTCCGGCAGCATGGCGATCGAAGACATGCGCTTCGGCGACACGGTGGTCAGCCGTTTCGCCGCGGTGAAAGCCATCGCGCAACGCTTCATCAGGCAGCGTTCCGGCGATGATGTTGGCCTGGTCCTGTTCGGCACCCAGGCGTACCTGATGACACCGATGACCTTCGACGTGGACGCGGTCGCCAAACAGATGGACGGCGCTGCCGTCGGCCTCGCCGGCCGCGAAACCGCAATCGGCGATGCGATCGTGCTCGCGGTGAAACACCTGTCGGCGTTGCCCGCGCGTGCGCGCGTGCTGGTGCTGCTGACCGACGGCGTCAACACTGCCGGAAGCGTGGCGCCGCTGGACGCGGCGAAGTTGGCGAAGGCCGCGGGCGTGCGCATCTACACGATCGGCGTGGGCTCCAGCGCGCAGGCCATCAGCGCATTCGGCTTTCAGTTTCCGGCGCCGGACAACCAGTTGGATGTGCAGGTACTGACACGCATCGCGGACGCGACCGGTGGCCACTTCTTCCGCGCATCGGACGGCGGCCAGTTGGCGCAGGCCTATCATGCGATCGATGCGCTGGAGCCGCTGGCGACCGGCCGTTCGCTGCTGCGTCCCGACCACGAGTGGTATCCATGGCCGCTTGCGCTGGCTTTGTTGCTGGGTTGCGTCCTGCTGCCCTGGGATGGCTGGCGCAGGCGCGGGGTGGTGGTTGCATGAGCGCTGCCGAACTCCCGTTGCATTTCCTGCGGCCGTGGTGGTGGCTGGCGGTGGCACCGCTGCCGTTGGCGTTGTGGATGCTGGCGAGGAACGGCAACGGCCGCGCGGCGTTGGCGAAGCTGGCCGATGCCGCGCTGCTGCCGCACCTGCTGAGCAACACCGGTGCGCACAGACGGCTTGTGTTGGGGCTGGTCGCATCGGCGTGGCTGCTCGCCGTTGCTGCGCTGTCGGGGCCGGCCTGGCAGAAGATGGCGACGCCGCTGTACGTCAATGGGGCGGCGCGCGTGGTGGTGCTGTCGCTTTCGGACGACATGCTGGCGCAGGACATGCAGCCCGATCGCATGGCACGGGCGCGCTTCGCGGTGCGCGATCTGCTGAATGACGCGGGCGACGCGCGCATGGCGCTGGTGGCCTATGCCGGTGCAGCGTTCACGGTGGCGCCGCTGACGAATGACAAGAACACGATCCTCAATCTGCTGCAGGCGCTCGAGCCGGACGTAATGCCCGTGCCCGGCAACGACGCCGCGGCGGGCATCCGGCGAGGGGTCGAGTTGCTCCGGCAGGCACACGCCAAGGGCGGAGAAGTCGTGTTGGTGACCGACACCGCCGATGACGCCGCGGTCGCGCAGGCGAAGGCCGCACGTGCTGCGGGCATCCGCGTGGACGTGCTCGGCATAGGCACCCGCGAAGGCGCGCCGGTTCCACGGCATGGCGGCGGATTTGCGAGCGGGTCGGGCGGAACATTGATGGCGCGCCGCGACGATGCGGCGTTGCGCGCCGTCGCGGATGCGGGCGGCGGCCGCTACGTCGTGCTGCAGACGGACGGCGCCGGTGCGGCCGCGTTCGGCACGCCGGTGACGGAAGCGGGACACGCGAGCCGCGCCGAACGCGCACAGTTGTGGCGCGATGGCGGCATCTGGTTGCTTCCCGTATTGCTGATCGTGGTGGCGCTGGCGTTCCGGCGTGGCTGGTTGCTGGTACTTGCATTGTTGGTGCTGCCGATCGGCATGCCCGCTGCGCAAGCGTCCACATGGGATTCGTTGTGGTCGAATCGCGACCAGCGCGCGTTGCAGGCGCTTCAACACGGCGACACCGCGCAGGCACGCGGACTTGCGTCCACGCCCGGCGTGCGTGGGGCCGCCGATTATCGCGCGGGTGACTATGCCGACGCTGCTAAAGCCTTTGTGCAGGACGACGATGCACGTTCACATTACAACCTCGGCAACGCATTGGCCAAACAAGGCAAATATGGAAAGGCCATCGCGGCCTACCAAAAAGCCCTGCAGCGCGACCCGAAAATGACGGATGCGCGCGCGAACCTCGAAGCGGTCGAGGATTGGTTGAAGAAACATCAAAATCCGCCGCAATCCGGCCAGCAAGGCAACAACGCGAACCAGCAAGGAAAGCCCTCGTCGTCGTCGGCCGCCGGTTCATCCAGCCAGAACGCGGGAAAGGACTCCGAAAAATCCGGCACACAGCAGAGCGCTGCCGCGTCCACGCCGCAGGCATCCTCGGCAACCGGCGCGAATGGCGCCGCCGGCGGGCAAAGTGCGCAGCGGCAGGGAAACGCAGGCACGGCGCGACAGGATCACGATGGCGCATCGGCCGATGAAGCCGCCAAGCAACAACGGCAGGCGCAACAGGCCGCGCAGGCGCTCTCGCGTGAGATGCAACAAGCGCACGGCGCAACGCGTTCCGGAAAGCAGGGAGACGCGAATTCATTCGCGCTTGGACAAGGCGTGCCGAAACAGGATGGCCGTTTCGATGCGCAGCAACGCGCGATGTTGCAGGCCGTGCAGGACGACCCCGGCGCGCTGCTGCGCCGGAAGTTCCGGCTGGAATGGGAACAACGCAACGGGCAGCAACAAGAGGATCCGCAGCAATGATGCGTCGATGGTGGATCGTCCTGCTGGTGTTGCTGGCGCCGCTCGCGCAGGCAGCAAGCCTGCACGCATTTCTCGATCGCAGTCATGTGAGCCTGGGCGACACGGTCACGCTGAACATCCAGTCGAGCGGCCCGCTCGGCACGCCGGACCTGACGCCGCTGGAACAGGATTTCCAGGTGCTCGGCACATCGAATTCCAGCAGCATGCAAATCGGCAATGGCAAAACCGTCCGCAACACGCAACTCGGCATCGCACTCAAACCGCTGCACGCCGGCACGATCACGATTCCGGCGCTGGACGTGGGTGGCGCGAAAACGCAGCGGCTGACCCTGCAGGTCGGCGCGGCGCCGTCCGGAGGCAGCGGCCGGACGGGCGATCCGGTGTTCATGGAAACGAGCACGCTGTCGAGTTCGCCCTATGTCGGCGAGCAGACGGTTTACACGGTGCGCCTGTTCTACCTGCCGGGCGTCAGCGGATCGCTCGGAGATCCCAGCGCCGATGGCGCCAGCCTGGTCAAGCTCGATCGCGACCACCGCTACACCGTCGATCGCGACGGCTATGCATACCAGGTCCTCGAATACAGCTGGGCGCTGATTCCACAGCGCACGGGGTCCATCGCGGTGCAGGGCCCGGCCTTCCAGGGTCAGAAACTGGCCGTAGGCAATCCCGGCGCATGGTTCAACAACCCCAACGCGCTCCTCAACAATCCGAATGCGCTGCTGAACGGGCTGATTCCCGGCATCGGTGCGCCGGTCAACGCGACGGCGCCGGTGACGCGCATCGACGCGCGTGCGGCACCGGCCCATGCCGGCAAGCCGTGGTTGCCTGCGCGGGACGTGCAGTTGAAGCTGACGGGACTGCCGGCGAACGGCGAGGTGACGGCTGGCGTACCGTTGACGGTAACGTTGAGCATCGCCGCGACGGGCCAGCCGGCGGATGCGTTGCCCGAACCCGAACTGCCTGCGATCGCGGGCGCGCGCGTGTATCCGGATCAGACGCGCGACACCACCGACGACAGCGGGCAGTGGTTGCAGGGCACGCGCACGCGCAATTTCGCGATCGTGCCGCAGCGCGACGGCAAACTTTTTCTTCCGGCCATCACCCTGAACTGGTGGGACGTGGCGCACGATCGCGCGGAACAGGCGAGAGTGCCTGCACAAACCCTGCAAGTGAGTGGCGCCATCGCGGCGGGAGGGACCCATGCGGCCGCGCCGCCACCCACCGCGAGTTCG
>JAGWZT010000126.1 GCA_018971925.1 Lysobacteraceae bacterium
GTCCGCGCGCAGGAAGCGCTCGGTCAGTTCCGATTCTGGGATGTCGATGGCGGGCGAGATGCGCATGCGGAAAGGTTAGACGATTTGCCGCTTGTCTTCCTCCTTCGGAAGAGGGTGGTTCTTTCGTCCGTAGGGCTGGAGCAGTCGCGCAGCGGCGAGTCCCGCCGAACCACCGAGGCGGGATTCGCTGCGCTTTTCCCGCCCTACGCCAGACAATGGTGCAACACCGATCAGCCCGCCTGCTCAGCGCCGGGCCAGGTCAATTCGAGGTGCATGTTGTTGAACTCCGGATCATCCAGAGAACCACCACGCGTGGTCTTCAGGCCCGCCGGCAAGCCTTCGGCCTCGACCACGGAGCCGTCGCCGAAACGCATTCCGCGCACCCCGAGTTCCACCAGTCGCGCCGCGACTGCACCCGCGCGCTGCACCTCGGTCTTCGGCACGCGACGAATGCTGATGTCCGGACGCGCGAACTTGCGCATGCCGCGGGTGTGGATCCACTGCTCCACGTCCCCGGCCGCGTCATCGTTGCACAGGATGGCCACGTGGCTGCGCGGTGCCGCCGCCGCCGCGCCCGCATACCGCGCACGCCACTCGGCGGGCGTAAACATTTCCAGGATTTGCGGGTCCACCACCGCGGCACCACCCGCTTCCAGCAATGCCGCGACCACGCCGAGCGTGTCGGCAAGGTAGGCAAGCGAATCCGCATCGGCCAATTCGCCGCGCAACATCAGGCACTCCGGCGCCTTGCGCGCGGCCTCGAACGCGGCGGGATTGCCCTCGCGCAGGATTTCGCCCAACGCGCCGCGCAGCGGATGGCCTTCCCAGTGCGCCAACGCAGCCTTGGGAATCCGCCGCATTTCGACCTCCGGCGGCAAGCCGTGGCTGCCATGCGCGGACAGGTCGAGTTGTGGCTCGGCGGCAAACCCACCGAACACGAAATACAGCAACATCGCCTTGGCTTCGTCGCGCGTCCAGTGCGGGCGCGACCAGTCGGGCTCGGTCATGACGTTTCCTTGCGCTCGATGCGGCATCGATGGAACACGACACGTTACCATCATCCGCCGATCCACGAACGCCGTCGCGGCAACTCCATGCTCAACCCGCAACAACGCGCCGCCGTCGAATACGTGGACGGTCCCCTGCTGGTACTTGCCGGCGCCGGCTCCGGCAAGACCCGCGTGATCACCGAGAAAATCGCGCATCTCATCGAGCGCGGCCTCGTGCCGCCCGAAAAAATCGCCGCGATCACCTTTACCAACAAGGCCGCGCGCGAGATGCGCGAACGCGTAGGCAAACGCGTCAAGGGCG
Source organism: Lysobacteraceae bacterium (assembly GCA_018971925.1). Taxonomy (GTDB): domain Bacteria; phylum Pseudomonadota; class Gammaproteobacteria; order Xanthomonadales; family Rhodanobacteraceae; genus 66-474. The sequence continues at coordinate 1,312 of JAGWZT010000126.1, forward strand.
ACGCCGCCGGGGTGCTGAGCGTGTGTACCTTTCACGCACTCGGTCTGAAATTCCTGCAGATCGAGCACGCGCGCGCAGGTTTGCGGCGCAACTTTTCGGTGCTGGACGCGGATGACAGCGCGGGGCTGGTGAAGGAATTGGCGGGCGCCGGGGTGAAATCCGACAAGCTGTTCCAGTTGCGTTCGTTGTTGTCGCGCCTCAAGAGCGAGGGCCTGACGCCGGAACAGGCGCTCGACGCCGCACGCGCACCACGCGAACAGGAGGTCGCGCAACTCTACACCGCGTACCAGAGGCGCCTTGCCGCGTTCAATGCGGTGGACTTCGACGACCTGATCCGCCTGCCGGTCGCGGCGCTGCAACAGGACGAAGAGGTGCGCGCCGCGTGGCGCGAACGCATCCGCTACCTGCTGGTGGACGAATGCCAGGACACCAACGCGACGCAATATGCCTTCCTGAAACTGCTCGCGGGCGAACGCGGCGCGTTCACCTGCGTGGGCGACGATGACCAGTCGATCTACGCGTGGCGTGGCGCCGATCCCGGCAACCTCGACAAGCTGTCGCAGGATTACCCGAAGCTGCGCGTCGTCAAACTGGAGCAGAACTATCGCTGCGCCCAGCGCGTGTTGCGCGCAGCCAATGCGCTGATCGCGCAGAACCCGCACGCGCACCCGAAGAAACTCTGGAGCGCGCATGCCGACGGCGAACGCATCCGCGTGCTGGAATGCCGCGACGCCGAGCACGAAGCCGAGCGCGTGGCTTCGCAACTCATGCACCTGCGCGACCAGCACCAGCTTGCGTGGTCGGATTGCGCGGTGCTGTATCGCGGCAATCATCAGGCGCGGCCGCTGGAAAAGGCATTCCAGTTGGGCCGCATTCCCTATCACCTGACCGGTGCATTGAGTTTCCTCGACCGCGCCGAAGTGAAGGACGTGCTGGCCTACCTGCGGCTGGTCGCCAACCCCGACGACGACGCGGCGTTCCTGCGCGTGGTCAACGTGCCGCGCCGCGAGATCGGCGCGACCACGCTGGAAAAGCTGGGCGAACTTGCGCAACCGAGACACCTTTCGTTGCTGCGTGCGGCGCACAGCTCCGCCGCCCTGCAGCAGCTCGCGGCGCGTCCGGCCGCGGCGCTCGCCGGATTCGTCGATCTGATCGCCGCGCTCGCACAGCACGCGAAACACGCGAACGCTGCCGATCTGGTGCAGGAAATCCTCCGGCGCACCCGCTACGCCGAACACCTCACGCACGCATCGAAGGATCCCGCACTGTATGAGCGCAAACTCGGCAACGTGCGCGAACTGATGGATTGGTTCCGCGCGATGGATTCGGGCAAGGCGCGCGCGGGCGACCTGGCCGCGCAACTCGCGCTGCTCAACCACGCGGACAAGGATGACGGCGGCGACGCGGTGCGGATGATGACCCTGCACGCGGCGAAGGGACTGGAGTTCCGCTGCGTGCACATCGTCGGTTGCGAGGACGGCACCCTGCCGCACGAGGGCGCGATCGACGAAGGCCGCCTGGACGAGGAACGCCGGCTGCTGTACGTCGGCATCACCCGTGCCAGGGAATGGCTGCGCATGAGCTACAGCGTGCAGGGCCGGCGCTACGGTCAGGTGTTCAAGCAGAAGCCGTCGCGATTCCTCGAGGAATTGCCCGCCGCCGAATTGCGCCGCGATGGCACCGATCCCGAAGCCGACGAGCGATCACGCCGAGACGTCGCAGCCGCGCAACTGGCGAAGATTGCCGCGATGCTGGGTTAAATGGCGCACAGTAGGGCGGGTGACAACCCGCCTTGTTGTTCGGCGGGATCCGCTGCGCTCCTCCCGCCCTACCGCAACATCATCGATTGCTATCATCGCCCGCCATGTCCGCATCGCCGCCGTTCCCACGCAAGCTGCTTGCACCGCGCCACTGGCCGGCATGGATCGGCATAGGTTTCATCCGCGCGATCGTGTTGCTGCCAGCGCGATGGATCCTTGCACTCGGGGCCGCGTTCAGCGCGGCGGCCTCGCCGCTGCTGCGCGTGCGGCGGCGTGTGATCGCGCGCAACCTGGAGCTGTGTTTCCCCGAACTCGATGCGCACCAGCGCGAAGCGCTGCGCCGTGAAGCGACCCGCGAGATGGGCCGCATGCTGGGCGAATTTGCGCTGGGATGGTTCGCGTCCGACGCGAAACTCGCGAGGCTGCACGTCGAAATCGAGGGCCTGGAACACCTCGAAGCCGCGCGCGCGCGCGGCCACGGCGTGCTGCTGGTCGGCGGGCACTTCTCGCACCTCGAGTTGTGCGCACGGCTGATTTCGCGCCGGATCAAGATCGCCGGCATGTACCGGCGCATGGACTCGGACGTGTTCGAAACCATGGTGCTGCGCGCACGCCTGCGCTACGCCGACACCATGTTCGACAAGGACCAGCTGCGCGCGACCGTGAGATATCTCAAGCGCGGCGGCACCGTCTGGTACGCACCCGACCAGGACATGCGCGGCAAGGATTCGGTGTTCGCGCCGTTCTTCGGCATTCCTGCATCCACGATCACCGCGACGCATCACCTCGCGCGGCTCTCGGGCGCAGCGGTGATGCCGTTCTTCCACCGCCGCACGCCGCAGGGCGGCTACGTGTTGCGGCTGGAAGCGCCGCTGGAAGATTTTCCGGGCGGAGACGTGGTCGCCGATACCGCGCGTGTCAACACCGTGGTCGAGCGCATGGTGCGCGAAGCACCCGCGCAATATCTGTGGGCACACAAGCGGTTCAAGACACGGCCGGAAGGCATGCCGCCCGTTTATTGACGTTTCGCGCGCTCGCGGCTCTCGTGCAACTTGGCGTATTTCAGGAACACATAGAACGATCCCAGCACGCTGGCGATGAAGCCGGCCCAACCGGACAAAAAATAGCGCTTGAAGACGTATTGGCGCACGAAGAAGATCGGCGGGTACACCAGCATCATCGGGCCGCTGAAACGTTGCTTGCGCGCCAGCTTGTCCGCGACCATGCCCGACGAATAACGGTTGATCTTGGCCACGCGCGCGGCGATGTCGTCGTCGCCCATGTTGACGAAGTCCGCGCGCGTCAGGGTTGCGACCGGACCGTCCACTTCGACCGCCGCGTGGACCGGTACCGCATTCATGCGCCCGCGCCGGCGGTCGAACAGCCGCAGGTGTCCGTTGCGGTGGCTCCACGGATGCTGCACGCTCCAGAACATCCGCTCGCGGCGCGGCAGGCGGAACCCGGCGACATCGGGATTCTCCAGTGCGCGTTCGATCACGGCGCGCGTGCCGGGCGACAAAATCTCGTCGGCATCGAGGTTCAATATCCAGTCGTGGCTCGCCATGTCGATCGCGCGCTGCTTCTGCGGACCGTAATCGTCGAACGGGTGCGTCGCGATGCGCGCGCCGTGACGCTTGGCGATCTCCACGGTCGCGTCGGTCGAACCGGAATCCAGCACCACGATCTCGTCCGCGAAATCCGCGGCGGCAAGGCAACGTTCCAACGTGTCCGCATTGTCGAAGGTGATGATCACCAGCGAAAATTTTTCACGCGCCATGCGCGAGATCCTTGATTCGCATGTGGGCGCGCTGCACCGGCGCGTCCTCGGGCACGTCGGCATACAGCGCCGCGCACCACAGCGCCAGCAGCCACCAGAACAGCAGCCCCCACCACGCGGAGTAGAACGCGAGATGCGTGTTCAACGGAAACATCGTGACCGCCAGTGCCACCGTGACGGGAAATGCACGGCGGCGTGCCGCGGGACCGACCTTTCGCCAGGCGCGCAGCGCCAGCGCGACGCCTGCAAGCCACAACAACAGGCCCACCGCGCCGGTGTCGCCGAGGATTTCCAGCACGATCTGGTGCGGGTGGCAGGCGCCCTCACCCACCCCGCAGGCTTCCTCGGTGACGAAATGGTCATTGGCGGGCGCGTAATGGGGATACGCCTCGCGGAAATCGCGCACGCCCACGCCGAGCAGCGGATGCGCGGCGATCATCTTCGCGGTCACGCGCCAGATGTCGATGCGGCCACTGCTCGCGTAATTGATCGCGTGTCGCGAGTCCTGCAACGCGGCGACCGTGCGATCCATGCGCGCATCGAAACGCGAGGATGTTTTCCAGGCGACGCCCATCGCCGCCGCGACCACCACGCAGGCGGCGAGGATCCATGCGCCGAACCGCAACGGCGAACGCGCCTCGACCCAGAAGAACGCCAGCAGCGCCACGCCGTAAGTAATCCACGCGGCGCGCGAGCCGGCCAGAAGAATCGGCACCAGCAGGAACAACATCGCGACGATCAGCCCGCCGCGGCCAAAACGCCGTTTCACCGCCCACAACACGAACGGCGACAGCGACGCCAGCACCGGACCGAGTTTGAGATTTCCCGCGCCGAATATTCCGGAAATCCGTTGCGCATCGGCGTGGCCGCCCAGGCTGTACCCGGTCAACGCCTGCACCCACGCATCCAGCGCCCACAACGCCACCACGATACCGGTGGCGAGGCACAGCGCATTCAAACGCGACTCGCGGCGCACCGCGAAGCACACGTACACGCCGAACGGCGCGAAACGGATGTAGGCGGCGGCGCTGCTCCAGCTGCGCGCGGGATCGACGGCACCGGGCGACGAAATCAGCGCGGCCAGGAAGTACGCGGCCCAAAGCCAGAGCAACAGCCGTGCGCCGGGATGGCTGGTCAGCGCGTGACGGTCGCGCACGAACAGGATGATCGCGCCCAGCATGCAGATCAGCGTGCCCAGTTCGCTGGAGCGTCCGAACGGCAACAGGAACACCACCAGCCAGATCGGGGTGAGCGGTGACAGCAGTGCTGCGCGGATGCGTTGGCCGGGCGACTCGCTCATCGGGAATCGATCAGATCAGGAAGGCACACCGAACGAGCCGCTGAAGAACCGTCGCGACCAAATCGGCAGGGATTGCCGATTTGAACGCCGCAGGCGGCCCGCAGGGCGAGCC